>JAHHUB010000003.1 GCA_020024175.1 Oscillospiraceae bacterium
GGTTTTTATTTTGTCTAATTTTATATTTAAAGGAAGTTTAGTTTATGTACACTGATTTTTTATATTCACTTTTAGAAAAATTAGGAATAAAACTACATAGTATTATTCTTTTAGATTCAGGCAAATTAAAAATTAAAGTAATAAAAGAAATAAGAGAAATTAATAATCTCAGTCTTAAAGAAACTTTGGAGCTTGTGGATAAAGCCCCTGTATTAATTAAAAAAACTTTATCTAAAAGCAAAGCTGAAAAAATTAAATTAAGACTGGAAGCATTAGGTGCTAAAATTAATTTGCAATAATTTATTTAACTCCTTATTTATTTTGCAATAAAACAAGAAAATTTAACCACTTATTTTATGAGAGCATTTAAAAAGGAGGAAATATAATGAAAAATAAACTATTATCATTAATACTTGGTTTTACACTGATTCTTACAGGCTGTGGGGTAACATCAACAGACAAGTCCTATAATGAAGAGGCTTATATGCAAAATTCTACTGCTGCCTCTGACGAAACTGTAAGCGAAGAACCTGGAGTTACCTCTGATTCTGCTCCAAAATCAGGTATGCTTAACAACAAATCCAATCCACAATCAAATACCCAAAGAAAACTGGTTAAAAACAGCTCCATGAATTTGGAAACCAAGGAATTTGATGAAGGAATGACTTATCTTCTAAATCTCATTGAAGAAAATGGTGGATATATTCAAAGTCAAAACACCAATGGCAACAGTCTTTACAACAAAAACGACAGATTTTGCAGAAGTGCCACAATTATAGCCCGTATCCCCAGTGAAAATTTGGAAACTACCCAAAATAAAATAAGCGATAAATTTAATATAACTTATAAAAATGATTTTATAGATGACATCACTGATTCCTATTATGATACAGAGGCTCACCTAAACACACTTAAAGCCCAAGAAAAGAAACTTTTGGAGCTTTTGGATAAAGCTGAAGAACTTTCCGATGTCATAGAACTGGAAAAAGCATTAGCTCAGTGCCGTGGTGATATTGATGCTTTTACAGGCAGATTGAAACGCATGGATAATCAGGTGGCTTTTTCCACAATTACCATAAACCTTGCTGAAGTTATTGAGTATCAGGATAGCTACAATGCTCCTCTTACTTTTGGTGAAAAAATAAAACGCAGTTTCTCTGTAAGCGGACGCCACTTGCAAAACTTCTTCTCCGGAATGTTATTCTTTATTATTGAAGATTTGCCGTTATTATTAATTCAATTAGTAATATTTGGTGCAATTATACTATTGGTTGTATGGATAATTAAAAAAATCAGAAAATCATTTGCAGGAAAAGCTCCTAAAACTTATGGCAGTGCTCCTGTGAACTATGCTGAACAATTTAAAAAAGAAGTTAAAGACAACAAAGATATTAAAGAAAACACAAAAGATAAAAAAGAATAAGACATCAGATAAGACCTCTCAATTTTAACTTACTTTGATTAATCCTATTAAATATCTTCCGTAATAAGCGGACAGCTTCGGCTGTCCGTTTATTTATATTGTAAATTTATGAAATATATGATAAAATCAGAGTGTAATCTTTTATTGAAGAAAGGATATGATATTATGAAAATGTCAAACTGGAGCAAATTGGAAATCAGCACTTCCAAACTTGGTTTTGGCGCTATGCGTCTTCCAAAAGACAAAGATGGCAATATTATTCAAAAAGAAGTAGACAAAATGGTGAAATATGCCATGGAACACGGCATTAACTACTATGATACTGCCTATGTTTACGGCGATGGTGCCAGTGAACTGGCTCTGGGAAAAGCTTTAAAGCAATTTGACAGAAAAGACTTTTTCCTGGCTGACAAAATGCCTCTTTTTAACCCTAAAGGTGAAGATTATCTGGAAAAAACATTTAACACAACTTTAACCCGTCTTGATACTGACTATGTTGATATGTATCTTATGCACTCTTTGAGAAAAAACTCAGTTAAAAATATGATAAATTTAGATGCAATTAGATGGGCTGTTGAAAAGAAAAAACAGGGCAAAATCAAATACATAGGTTTTTCCATTCATGATGATTACGAAACACTTTTGGAAATTTTAAACCTTTATGATTGGGATTTTGCACAAATTCAATACAACTATATGGACAGAGATGATGCTCCAGGCGAAAAAGGTTATGAAGAATTAAAAAAGAGAAATATACCAATTATCATTATGGAACCGCTTAAAGGCGGTATATTGGCTGATATTCCAGAAAAACTCAATCAACCTTTCAGAGATTTGGGTGGCAGTAATGTGAGCTACAGTTTCAGATGGCTGGCTGAAAAAGAAGGAATTATGACTATACTTTCCGGTATGAGCAATATGCAGCAACTTGCAGATAACATTGACGTTTTTGAAAACCTGAAACCTTTGGAAGAAAAAGAATATATTGCCATTGAGCAAGTCAAGGAAAATATTAAAAAAGCTCAGAAAATCCAATGCACAGGCTGTGAATACTGTATTCCATGTCCTCAGGGAGTAAAAATTCCACAACTTTTCAAAGCATGGAATGTAAATGAAATGAGATCCGGAGATAACTGGATAAATCATGGTGATATAGATTATGACAATGCCCAGCTTTGCGTATCCTGCGGAATTTGTTCTACACGCTGTCCTCAGCATTTTGATATTCCTGCAAAAATAAAGGATTTATTGTCAGAAAAAGACAAGTAGAAAATTAACCCTAAAATTCGTATAAAATTTTTCTCATTTGGCATTAAGGATATATTTAAATGCTTATTAATAACAATTTCTAATAATATCTACCAAAAAAGTCGAAAAAAAAATTCGGCTTTTTTATTTTTCATCAAAATCTATGATTATTTCTCCGAAATACTGTCACTTTCACTATTGACTTTTTACCCGTAATGTTCTATTATATGAAAGCAACATATACAACATATTGTTGCACATTTTCTTATATACAACTATATATTGTATGTTAGAATATTATCTGATTAAACCAAGAAATAAATTATAAATATTAAACGCAGGAGGAAGAAAATATGATTACTCAAATTACCAAAAGGGACGGCAGAAAAGTGGCATTTGATATTAACAAAATTTCTGATGCTATTTTTAATTCGGCAAGAGCTTTGAATGGTCAAGACCGTGATACAGCTCAGCGTTTGGCTGAAGAAACAGTTAAATATTTGGAAGAAAATGTTTCTGAAAAAGAGCCTACAGTGGAACAAATTCAAGACGCTGTAGAAAAAATTCTCATTAAAAACGGACATTCCCGTACAGCAAAAGAATTCATTCTTTACAGAGCTGAACGTACAAGAATCCGTGAAATGAACACAAGACTTATGAAAACATTTGAAGATTTGACTTTTAAAGATTCCTGCGACAACGATATTAAAAGAGAAAATGCAAATATTGACGGCGATACCGCTATGGGAACCATGCTTAAATACGGAAGTGAAGGTGCTAAACAGTTCTATCATATGTTTATGCTTAACCCCTCACATTCCAAAGCTCATCTGGAAGGCGATATTCACATCCACGACCTTGATTTCTATGGTCTTACTACAACTTGCTGCCAAATTGACTTGGATAAACTTTTTACAGGTGGTTTTTCCACAGGTCATGGCTTTTTAAGAGAACCAAACGATATTCAAACTTATGCAGCTTTGGCTTGTATTGCTATTCAGTCCAACCAAAATGACCAACATGGTGGTCAAAGTATTCCTAACTTTGATTATGCTATGGCAAAAGGCGTTAAAAAAACTTTTAAAAAACATTATATTTCCAACTTAGGCAAATTCCTGGAACTGGAAGACATCGTTGAAGATGGTGTTGAAAAAGCTAAGGAAATCGTAAACAAAGTCGAAAAAGAATATGGCCTTATTCCATCTTTGGAAAACGATGAAGAATATGTAGCAAAGCAAAAATCACTTCTTCTTCAAATTACAGATGAAAAAATGGCTGACAAAGCAGCTAAATTTGCTAAAAAATACGCAATTAAAGAAACAAATGCGTCTACATACCAAGCTATGCAGGCATTGGTTCACAACCTTAACACAATGCACTCCAGAGCAGGTGCACAAATTCCATTCAGTTCTCTTAATTATGGTATGGACACTTCAGCAGAAGGCAGAATGGTTATACTTAATTTGCTTAATGCTACAGATGACGGATTGGGCAATGGTGAAACACCTATTTTCCCAATTCAAATATTCAAAGTTAAGGAAGGTGTAAACTACAACCCTGGCGACAAAAACTATGATTTATTCCGCCGTTCTATGGAAGTTTCCTCTAAGCGTCTTTTCCCTAACTACTCTTTCATTGATGCTCCATTTAATCTTCAATACTACAAAGAAGGTCATCCCGAAACAGAAATTGCCTATATGGGCTGCCGCACAAGAGTTGCTGCAAATATTCATGATCCTTCCAAAGAAATAATGTTTGGCAGAGGAAACTTGAGTTTTACATCAATTAACCTTCCAAGACTTGGTATTAAAGCTAACAAAGATATTGATCTTTTCTTTGAAATGCTGGATAAGGAAATTGATTTGGTATGTGATCAGCTTTTGGAAAGATTTAAAGTTCAGGCTTCCAAAAAAGTTAAGAATTCACCATTCCTCATGGGTCAGGGTGTATGGATTGATTCTGACAAACTCTCCTGGGAGGATACTATTGGTGAAGTTCTTAAACATGGCACATTAACAGCAGGTTTTATCGGTCTTGCAGAATGTCTTACTGCTCTCACAGGAAAACACCACGGTGAAAGCGAAGAATCCCAGAAATTAGGTCTTGAAATAGTTGGCTATATGAGAAAACGCATGGATGAAATGTGTGAAAAAACTCATCTCAATTTCTCACTTATAGCTACTCCTGCGGAAGGTCTGTCAGGCAGATTTGTAAAGATCGACAGAAAGAAATATGGAGTTATTGAAGGCATTACAGATAAAGAATACTACACTAACTCTTTCCATATTCCAGTTAAATTCCCGATTTCAGCTTTTGACAAAATCAAGTTGGAAGCTCCTTACCATGCCCTCACCAACGGTGGTCATATTACCTATGTTGAACTGGACGGGGACCCCTGCAAAAATATTGATGCATTTGAAGCTGTTATTCGCTGTATGAAAGAAAGCGGAATAGGTTATGGCTCTGTAAACCATCCTGTTGACCGTGACCCTGTCTGTGGATATACCGGTATCATAGATAATGTATGCCCTAAATGCGGCAGAGTTGAAGGCGATATTCCGTTTGAACGCATCAGAAGAATTACAGGTTATCTGGTAGGAACATTGGACAGATTTAACAATGCTAAAAAGGCTGAGGTAAATGACAGAGTAAAACACGATGTAGGTATGGAGAGAATATAATGATCAGAATTGCCGGAGTTGTAAAAGAATCCATTGTAGACGGAAAAGGCATCCGATTTACTTTATTTACTCAAGGCTGTCCCCATAACTGCAAAGGTTGTCATAATCCTGAAAGCCACAATATAAACGGCGGTTATGATATAGAAGCTGAAAAAGTTATTGCTGAATTTAATAAAAATCCGCTTTTGTCAGGAATTACTTTCAGCGGTGGTGAACCTATAATACAGGCAAAAGAACTTATTCCCATTGCTGAAGCTGTAACCCAACAAGGAAAAAACTGCTGGATTTACAGTGGCTGGACTTTTGAAGAACTTATGGAAAAAAATGATGCTGACATCAACAAGCTGCTCTCACTTTGTGATGTCTTAGTTGATGGCAAATATGTGGAAGATGAAAGAGATTTAACACTTCTTTTTCGAGGAAGTCGAAATCAAAGAGTTATTGATCTAAAAAAATCCCTTTCCGAAAACAAAGCAATTACACTTGAATAAAAAACAGCCGCACTTATAACATTAAAATAAGTGCGGCTGTTTTATATATGTAATTATTTGAAACAATTATACCATTCATTATATATAAGAGTAAATTTTTCATTATTTTATTGCATTGTTTTGTAATATTTTTGTTAATTTCTTTTTGCCTCTTTATTTTTGTATAGTTATGAGTTATAATTATTATGCAAACAATTATTACAAGGAGGAGAATAAAATGAAAAAAATTTTATCCATTGTCTTGGCGTTGACAATGATTTTCAGCTTATCCATTAACGCCTTTGCTTATAATGATGACTATGAATATGTTCCATCAGATATTAAGCTCACAGATTACAAGGGCAATGAAATAACTTCGTTACGCCCCGGAGAAAGCAGAAGAGTTTGTTTGAGAAATGACAGTAATGAAAGGTTACTAATCAGAAACCCAAGAATTGACAGCTATGGAAATGTTGCAACAATCAGCGGTATAAAAGATAATCGCAGTGAAGCAAGCTTTAATATTAATGTAAGTAAAGATGCTAGAATTGATGATTATTTTATTATTGACTTTGAATATAGAGGCTCAGACCGTAAATGGTACAGAGATGATGTTGTTGTTGACATAGGTCGCAGCTCCTCAGGAGGTTCCGGCAGCTCAAGCGGATATTCTGACTATGATGTAGATACAGACGGATATTATGCAAGATTTGACCCTGCTTATGATTCAAAAGTTAATATAGGTTTTAACAGAAATTATATTGTGTATGAGGCTTATATTACATCATCAAAATATAGTTTTAATTTAACTTATGATACAGATGACAAATATGATTTGGAAAGAAAATATTCCGATGCATATTTGGAATTCTTTAATGTTCCTGCTCGTCCTACTTTCGGAAGATCCGGTACTTTGTCTTTCTACACAGATTGCAGATATATTTACAGTGTTGACTCCAGAGGTAGACTCACTAAGCTTTCTTCTGATTATAACAGAAATGATGGTACTTTGTCCATCCGTACATCCAGATTAGAAGATTATGTACTTTCTGATAAACCTCTCAGCAACAAAGGAAGCCATGGCAGCAGCCACGGCGGAAGTGGTTCAAATTACTATGTAGACTATGATGTAGATTCAGATGGATATGATGCAGAATTTGACCCTGATTATGATGACAATGTTTTAATTGGATTCTATGACAATTCCATTACATATGAAGCACGTATCACCTCATCAAAATACAGATTTGATTTGCACTACAATACTTATGACAAATATAATATAGCTAAAAACAACCGTAATGCTTACTGCGAATTTTTCAATGTAACTTCTCGTCCTTCTTTTGGCAAAACAGGTACATTGACTTTCCACACAGACCTTAAATACATATATTCTATAGACTCCCACGGAAAACTTACTAAGCTCACACCTACTATTGACAGATATGAAGAAACACTTTCTATTCACACTGATAAATTGGGCAGCTATGTAATTTCCGATAAGCCTCTTACCGGAGGTTCTTCAGATTCCTCAAGCCATAGACCACCATCTAAACCTTCTAAACCGTCTTCACCTTCTAAACCATCTTCACCTTCTACACAAACAGGAAGTGTTGAAAAACTTGATGTTTCAGCATCTAATATCAGTTCTGCCAACAGAGAAGGCAAATATGCTGTTGTTAAGTTAAATGGCGACAAGGTATACACCAGTGGTACTGATTTAGTTACTGCAGGCAAAACTCTTACATACGGAGAAAAAATCCTTCTCAGACGTGTAAATGGCAAACATGTTGAATACCAATGGTATATTGATGCAAAGAATTCAGGAAAAGCT
The DNA here is from genome assembly GCA_020024175.1 of Oscillospiraceae bacterium. Lineage (GTDB taxonomy): Bacteria > Bacillota > Clostridia > Oscillospirales > Ruminococcaceae > JAHHUA01. Next base: position 7,657 of record JAHHUB010000003.1, read on the forward strand.
TCTTCAAAATTAGAACTTGGTATGACTGTTAATGACAAGAATATTAAATCTAAATTTGAAAAATGGTTCTCTAACAAAGTTTCTGTTGTAACATTTAACCACAAAGGTAGCATGGGAATTAATCCAAGTGTTGCTGTTAGAGCTGATTTAACCGGTCTTAACAAAAATAGCTTAATTGCATATCTTTATAATCCAACTACAAATACTTATAAGAAAATGACAAATGCTAATATTTATGTTGACTCAGCAGGTTATACACACTTTAATATCAGCGAAGGTGGTTCAGTAATTATTACAGACCGCACATTGCGATAACACAAATTTTTCCCCACTTAAAATACTAAGTGGGGAATTTTATTTTTTAAATAAACAAAAAGCTCCGAAGTTATTTTTCGGAGCTTTTTGTTTAATGATTTTTTTTTATAAAATTGTGTATAACAAAGTGTTATATCTAAAAATAATTAACTGTAGCTGTGCGGGGTTTTTCATCAAAATCTTTTACTGCAGAATATCCCAAAGCGGCTGTACCCCATACCACATGGTTATCCGGAATATTAAGTGAACGCAGAATTTCTCTTGTATCAGTGCAATCACATATGTCTTTAAGCTGATTAATCCATACTGAGCCTATACCCAAAGAATGTGCTGCCAAAAAAATGTTTTCCAAAGCACAGGAACAATCAGCATAACCATTATTGTTATCTCTGTCGTTTGATAGAATAATAATACATTTTGAATGATACATACTATAATTAGAGCGATTCATGTTTTTTTCAACGGATTTTTCCAGTTTATGAATAATATCTTCATTGCGAACAACCGTAAATACAAATGATTGTTTATTCATAGCTGTAGGAGCGTGCAAACCGCATTTTACTATAGTTTTTAACATATCATCAGGGATTTGTTCATCAGTAAAAGATCTGACACTGCGTCGTGTTAGAATTGTATTAATTGTTTCATTCATACATATCACATCCTCTTGTTTTTATAATTATATATTTTTTAAGGAAAATTCAGGCTTTTTAAAAATATTTTTAAATTATTATTTGGCAACAAAATCCACTAATATTTCAAAATCCTTTGCTAAAACTATTATTACACCGTTAGAATATAAAATACGGCGTATAGGAGGAAAAAATATGAAAAAATTAATGTCGATTTTGCTGGCATCAACATTGATTTTCTCATTTTCTGTAACTGCGATGGCAGAAGAAAATGAAAAAATCACTTTCGGCACGGATAAAAACGGCGCTGTGCTGAATAGAAATGAAATATTATCACCCTGGCAAACCTACGAATTCCCTATTAAACTGGACGGTGCGCCACTTTCCAATGAATTAGGTGATAAATACAAAATACGCTTGGAAAATATCAAAGGCAGCAAAGCAGTACAGGAAATTAAGGTATTGCGTGGTATGGATAACTATTATCTGAAAGTAAAAGTTCTGCCACTGTCCTATGTTGAGCAAACTCTGGTAGAATACCGTCTTACTATGTCAAGCGGTAATGATAGGATAGCAACTGAATTCGGTTTTACAGCCGGTTTTCGTACAGTTTCCAATGATTATATAAATAATCTCACTCCCGGTGATGAAATCCGTGTAAATAACGATTATCCAGTGTTTACAAAGGAACAATTAAATCATATTTCTAAAATAAATAACTATAAAAAAGTTACTTTTGTCGGAGATAAATGGCGATATACCGTCAATGTTACCGATAAAGGGCCTGCAAATTTCCTTTACACCTATAATAACATTGAAAATATAATAAGTAAATACCCTCAAAATGATTTTCTCTGTTTAAGTTTCCCTGCTGGTTCTCAATTTTCCCAAAGTATTTTGGAAATTGATATTTCCGACTATGAAGAAAGTTTCAAAAACGGCGTATATGCTTATTCCTATTATAATGGTGTATTAACCCCTCTAAACTGCAAATTAGACTCTGAAAACCTTACAGCAGAACTTACAGTTTATGGATTGGGGCAATATATCCTCAGTGATAAGCCATTGAATCAAACACAGGTTAATAATACAAATAACCCTGCAACAGGTTATAATGATAATATGCCTGCTGCATTTATAGGGCTGATTTCTTCTGCTGTGGGAATTATAATTTTAAAGCAAAGAATTCATTAATACAAAACAAAAAGACGAAACTGGGAGAGCAGTTTCGTCTTTTATTTAATTAATCAAATAATGTAACTGTAAAGTTAAATTATCTACCTGTACCTGGGTTTTCCTTGTCAGCAGGTTTTTCAGAAGGTGTTTCGGAAGGAGCTTCAGAAGGAGCTTCTGTTGGTTCTTCTTCAATACCGAGTTCGTGTTCAGAAAGTACGTAGTTCTTGAGAACTCTTGTTCTGATTTCGAGTGTGCCTTCTTCTTCATTCCATGTAGCAGGAACTTCTGTGAGGTTGTGGTCTTCGTCTATTTCGTAAACGTGGAAGCCCTTGAAAGAAGTGTCATCAGAGTAGAAGAACAAAGAACCTGTTCTGTTGAACTTAGGAGTGTGTGGCCAGCTGTAGAAGAACAATTCGTAATCTGGTTCAGCATATTTTTCCCAAACCTTTTCATCCATTGTTGTGGAGAAGCAGCCATCAAATCTGCTAAGACCTGTTGTGTCAACGATGAACATAGCTTGTTGTCCAGCTTTTTCAAATTGGAAATCTTCAACTTCTTGGTGAGTTGTTCTCCAATCGTGACCGTATTCGTTAGAGTATTTGATGTAGTCAATTTCTCTGCAGAGTTCAGATACATCGAAGTTGTCCTTAGCTTGTTGAGCTGTCTTAGCAATTGTTACCTTGCCGAAGAGGTCGCCACGAACATCCATATTAGCTGTAGCTTCTTTGAGGTTGATTGTTACGAACCAGTCGTAAGACATAGGAGCCTTGCCGCCGCCAACTGTTACTGCTTTAAGAGCAGCCTTAACTTGGTCGTAAGCCCATTCTTGCATATCACGAATTTGTGTAGCGTTAGCGTTTACTGTGTTATCAGCTGTAACATAAGTTTCTGTCTTTTCTCTGTCGTTAATGATTACGAAGTTGTAATCACCGATATTCATCAAATCGCCGTTAACAAGGCCACCGTTGAATCTGATATCAGCTGCGCCATTGCTATCCTTGCTTACAACACCCTTGTTTGTCAAAACGCGGAGTTCAACATGGCTGTCTTTTCTGTAGTTAGGTGCCCAAGAGTAAATTGTGTTGAGAATTTCATTAGGAATTCTTACACCAACAGTATATACTTCGCTGGAGTAACCGCCAACTTTTCTTGCTTTCTTGGAATCAATTACATAGTGAGAAACTGTTTCAGGTGTTCTGTCTGTTTTTTCGTATTTGTGGTAGCCAAGCTTAACTCCATCTTCAACGATGAGCTTTTCGCCAACGTTTACTTGGAAGAAAGCCTTGTACTTTCTCATGTCGGATTCTTTGAAGTCGTAAGGAAGTTCATCGAGTTTTACAGCGATAACTGTATCGTTATCAACTCTGATTTCCTTTTGATCCCATTCAGAGAAACCTTTCATTTCTGTTCCAACATAAAGTGGGCTTTCTGGGCTAACTGTTGGGTCAACATTTGGTTCTGTTGGTCTAGCAAAAGCTGTTACAGCCATGCCAGCTACCATAGAAGTAGCCAATGCCAAAGATATAATCTTCTTCATTATTATTTCCTCCAATAAATTTTAATTTAGTTTGTGACCTAAGGAATCAGCCTCTCTCCTTGCTTCTTCCCTTGTCGCTGAACATATAATAACTCATTTCAATTCATTTGTCAAGTGTTTTTTGAAATTTTTTTGTAATTATTCTGTAATCTTTTAGCTTTTCTGTAATATTACTATAATTATCAATGCCAATCAAATATTTTTTGGCGAATTTTATATGATATACTTCAAAAATCTACTATTTATATTTTTAATTCTTAAATAATATAATTATAACTTTATTTTTTTTTAAAAGTTTTCCTAATGTTTTCCCCTGTTTTATCCACAATTCGTCTGTAATTGCAACAAATTATTACAAGTTTCGTAATAGTTTATTCTAATTTTAATTTTAACTTAAATTTAACAAGAAACATAAGTAAAATTTCGGATAATATCATTTATAAAAATCCCACAAAAAAGCTCCCGTTAAATTAATCGGGAGCTTTTTATATTAAGAGTTATCCTCTTATTATTCTTTAATGAGTTCTGCGTTTGTTACAATGTAACTTCTCAAACCGCTGGTTCTGATAGTAACACATCCACTGTCTTTTTCCCAGTTGCAGTGAAGTTTTCTGAGTCCGCCGTTATCTGTTATAACATAAACATTGGGGTTTTCAATTTCAGTGTACAAAGTGAGTGTTCCCATGTTATTGAAATCAGGTTTTGCAGGCCAGTTGAAGAAATCAAAATCACCCTTATCTGTCATATCAAGGATCTTATGGTTAATATCGCAGTTAAACTTGCTGTCGAACCACTTAACGCCTTCAGTGTTAATGAAATATTCAGCTTTATCTTCTTTGTATATTCTGCCCTTGCTGTCTTTTCTTTCAATGCTGAAAACAAATTCTTCTTCGCCGCCTGTGCAGTTTTGTCTGTCAGGGTTTATAGCAGTGTTAAAGTTTACAAATTTACGCAAATTCTTGTCGTTAAGGTTGTCGTTTACATCGCTGTTATTTCTTGCAAGTGTTATGAAACCTGCAACATCTTTGTTGTCTTTGCCCAAGCTGTCAACCAATTCAACTACAACACATGGAACAGCTTTGTATGTATCTCTGCCTGAAACTTTTCTGGAAGCAATTTCTTTTTTCATAATTTCGGACATTGTACTCTTCAAAGAATTTTCATATCCAATTACTTTTTTAGCAAATTCGTCACTGTTTACATCAAGGTTAGGGTTATTGTGTTTAATAATTTCTGCTGGTTCAGGAAGAACATCAAAAGGCATTCCTGTAGTTGTGCTTGCCATAATAACAGAGAATGTTTTTCCTGCTGCTGCACCATTTTTAAGATCTGTGTATGTAGGAGCATATCCTGTGTATACGCCATTTGAATTTGGTTTCATTGTGCTTAAAAGGTTATCTGCACTAACATCGGACCAATCAGCCTTTGCATCACCCAAAGCTGTTCCATTGTATGCTACAGCCAGTTTAACATTCCAGCCTTTGTATTTGTCGCTGATGTATTTGCCCAATTCTCTTGGAAAATCGTTAATGCCATACATTGCAGAACGGTAATATGTATTGCCGCCTACTTTTTCAATAGGAGTGCCCTTTGTAACATAGTATCTGAATGTGGTAGCTCTGATTGTGCTGATTCCTACATTTTTAACAATGTTTTCGCCTTCTTTAATGTTGAAGAAAGCTCTGTATTTGCCGATTGCATTTGTGTATTCAGCAGAGTCTCTGTTGCCGTTAAAATTAATTTCTACAGCAAACTTTGTGCCGTATTCCTGATCTCCGCCGTCAGATTCCACATATGTTCTCAAATCCTTATCATAGATGTACATTTTAGAATCTTCGCTTACATATGGATCTTTGTTAATGTCAGATGGTCTTGCAAAAGCTGTAACCGCCATGCTCAATGTCATAGCAGCAGCCAATACTGCTGAAATTACTTTTTTCATATTGTTTCCTCCTTATATTTCCATAAAAATTTACTTGGATATACCTATTAGCTATATCATGATACCCCATTTAAGCCATTTTGTCAATAATTTATTGTCTTTCCATTCAAAAGTTTACAAATCAGCGATAGTAACCATAGCTTCGGCTTCCATAGCTGTATTGCATGACATGATATTATTGGCAAAAATTACATCATCATGGAACTTGTGTTTTTCCACTTCTGATTTAACTGCATGAATTTTATCGGGTGTTACACTTAAATGAGTTATTCCCAGTCCCACTAAAATTCTGGTTAATTTTAAATCGGAGGCTGCTTCTCCACACACTGCTACAGTAATGTGATTTCTTCTGCCTGCATCAGCTACCATGCTGATAAATCTTAACACTGCTGGGTGGAAAGCCTTGGAGCAGGAAATATTTCCGCTGCTGTTTCTGTCTGTTCCCAGTGTATACTGAATAAGATCGTTGGTGCCTATGCTCATCATATCCACCTGTCTGGCAATTTCATCACACAAAATAGCTGCCGAAGGAGTTTCTATCATAGAACCTATTTTTACACTTTGGTTAACAGGAATATTATTCTGCATAAAATAAGAATATTCCTCATCAACAATATACTTTACACGCATTATTTCGTCGGGAGCACTGACAAAGGGTATTAAAATAGTTATTTCTCCATCTTCTGATGACAAAAGTATAGCTCTTATCTGGTCTCGCAGAACTTTTTCATTTTCCAAAAGAACTCTTATTCCTCTGTGTCCCCAACTGTCATTTCCGCCGTTTTCACCAATTATATTGTAAAAGTCTTTCTCGTTTGAAAAGTCAAAAAGTCTGAATACTACTGATTTTCCGGGTGCATTTTCCACTATATTCTTATAAACTGCCATTTGCTGTTCCATAGTGGGCAGTTTACTCATATTGTGAAAAAGCATTTCTGTACGTACAAGTCCTATACCTTCTGCTCCCTGAGTGCTTGCCCATTTCACATCTTCCTTGGAGCAAACATTTGCCTGAACAGCTATTCTGATGCCGTCTATGGTTTTTCCTTCAAGTTCTTTGTAGCGTTCCAGTTTTTCTTTTTCTGCATTTAAATTACACATCAAATTGTCATAATACTGCATATCAAGCCCTGATGGGTTTGTTATAACAACTCCGTCTGTACCATCTATAATAACTATTTGATCGTCCTGCATTTTATTCAAATCTTCTTTGGAACAGGTTACCATGGGAATTTTCAGTGATCTTGCCGCTATGGCCAAATGTGATGTAGGGCTGCTGTGTGAGGTGATAATTCCTGCAATTTTGTTGACATCAGCTCCTGCTAAAAATATTGGAGATATGGTATCAGACGCAATTACGGACCCTGCCTGCAAATCATTGGGATCTGTGTTTTTATTTCCCGACAAAACTCTGATAATTTTGTTCATTACACTGTAAAGGTCGTCGCCTCTGCTTTTAAGATATTCACTTTCGCTCAAAAGCATGGAATTTATAACATTTTCAAACTCCGTTTGAATTGCATATTCGGCCTGACAACTTATTGTATCTATAATTTGATTCAATTTGCTCAGCAAATCTTCATCTTTTATCATATACAAATATGAAGTGAGTATATTTTTGATTTCTTCATCATCTTTGTATTTTTCAATCAATGCAGTTTGATATTCTTCGGCATAAGTCAGAGCTTTTCTCACTCTTAATTTTTCGTTTTCTTTATCTTCTACGAAATTAAAAAATATATGTTGATTATGATTTTTTACTTTAACGATATTTCCGTATGAAATTCCGTCAGATAAGCTTACTCCCTTAAATTTAGCCAATAACCGCACCTCCGATTATGTAATTATATATTGTTTTATTTATTAATACTCCAGGTTGTTCCGTCTTTTGTATCTTTAAGCACAATGTTTTTTTCAAGAAGTTCATTTCTGATTTCATCAGCCAAAGAGTAATTTTTTTCAGCCTTAGCAGATTTTCTCTTTTCTATCATATCTTCAACATATTTTGTAAGTTCTTCATCTACACCGCTGTCTGATTCTTTCAGCAAATCCAAAGAAAGAACTTTGTCAAATTCTTCTATCAAAGCTCTCTTTGTTGCATCATTAATATCAGCTTTCAAAACATCATAAAGTGTTGTTATCCCCATAGAAGTATTAAGATCATTTGCCATTGCAGATGCAAACTTATCTCTGTAACTGTCAAATTCTTCTTTGTTTACTTCACCGTCTTTGGAAAGAGATAAAACTTTATCATGAAGCTTATTATAAGCGGCTTTTACATTATCCAAAGTTTCAAAGCTGAATACCAATGGATTTCTGTAATGGGACTGAAGGCAGAACATACGGTAAACCATTGGATCATAGCCTTTTTCCTGTAAAAGTGAAAGAGTAAGAAATTCCCCCTTAGACTTGCTCATTTTACCTGTTTTAGTATTTAAGTGGTTTACATGGAACCAATGGGTGCACCATTTATGACCGAGAACAGCCTCACTTTGAGCGATTTCATTGGTGTGATGTGGAAATATATTGTCCACTCCACCGCAGTGAATATCCAAATGTTCTCCCAAATTCTTCATGCTGATAGCAGAACATTCGATATGCCATCCGGGGTATCCAACTCCCCATGGACTTTCCCAGCGAAGAGCCTGATCTGCAAATTTTGATTTTGTAAACCAAAGTACAAAGTCGCCGTTGTTTCTTTTGTTTTCATCCTCACTTACATCTTCTCTTACACCTACAGCCAGGTTTTCACTGCTGTGACCTGTAAGGCAGTAATAATCTTCCAACTTTGAAATATCAAAGTAAATATTTCCTCCGGCTTTATAAGCGTAATCTTTATCAATAAGAATTTTTATAAGTCTTATATATTCATCAATATAAGATGTAGCCGAAACTACAATATCAGGTTTTCTGACATTGAGTTTTTCGCAGTCGGCAAAGAAAGCATCTTCATAAAATTTTGCAATTTCCAAGACAGTTTTATGCTCTCTGACAGCACCTTTTACCATTTTATCTTCGCCTTCATCGGCGTCACTTTCCAAATGTCCTACATCAGTTATATTCATAGCTCTCTTAACATCATATCCTATAAATTTAAGATATTTTTCCAGTACATCTTCCATCATATATGTTCTGAGATTTCCTATATGTGCAAAATGGTATACAGTAGGGCCACAGGTATACATATTAACCTTGCCGTTTTCATAAGTTACAAATGGGTCTACACTTTTAGTAAGTGTATTGTATAGCATAAAATTTTCCATAACAATCTATCTCCTTAAAAAAATCCCCATAACCATATTGTTATGCGGTAAACAATAATTCCAAAATACCAATGTTATACAAGTGTAAAGTTATACTGCATTTTTTGTCAAAAGAAATGTGAAATGTGTTGTTTACTTTATTGTTGCATATCATTATATCATAATTTATTCATGGTTACAAGATTTATCACTAAATAAAAATCGTTTCCGAAAAAAATCCGGAAACGATTTATTCTTATTTGCTGAATTTCTTTAAAATTACGGCTCCCAATCCTGTGATTGAAATAATCACCATAGTTACAGCAACGCTTGCCGATGAGGGTGCCGCTATTGCTGTCAATATCATAATCATTGGTGTCATTGCTGTACACTTCCTTTGTGTGATAATTCTTTTAAAATTATACTATCACATTTTTGATACGATTGCAATAGTTTTTTATGGATTTTGTAATTTTTCTGTAATTATTTTTCAGTCAATGTTTAAAATCCGTTTTACAGTGATTTTTACTGAATTTTCTGAGGCTTCATCATAGTTTACCTTGCTGAATTTACCGCTTTTGGCAAGGTTGTTGCAAAATATTTCAACATCGGATTCTTCTTCCTCATAATCCATTTCTATATTATCTCCGTCAAAACGGAACATTGTTATCACTGTGTCATCAGGCAAAGCCAAAACTATATCAAAAAAAAGCATTATATCTTCTTTTACATTGGGAGTTCTCTCATAGGAATTTTCCAATGCTGCCAGATTATATGTAACAAACATTTTGGCAAGACCTTTTTTATTTTTAAGCTCACCGTAGCCGGAAAGTTTTCTGTTATTTTTAGATTCCGCAATTTTTTCTGTAATGACACTGTTTACCGGAGGCAGTTCATGGGGTAGTATATGACCTATGTAATTTCCCCACAACAGTATGGACAGTGCTGTCAAAAGAAACAAAGCTGTTTTTTTAATCAAAACTCTCACCTGCACACAGTTAATCTAGAAATTGTCCTTTTCATACATAATGGCTGAAATAGCTGCCAAAGGAGCTGTTTCACACCTTAGTATTCTTTTGCCAAGAGAAGCAATAAAAAAGCCATTTTCTTCAGCAAGCTGAATCTCATCTTCTTCAAAGCCGCCTTCGGAACCTATGAAAATACCTATATTGGCATCACATTTTTTCATAACACTTTTCAAAGGTATAGTGGAATTTTCATAAAATATAATTACACTTTTATTCTCACATTCCTTTAAAGCCTCTTTATAAGAGATTAGACCTCGCACTTGAGGAATTATTCCTCTCTGTGATTGTTTTGCTGCTTCAAAGGCAATTTTGTTGTATCTTTCTGTTTTTTTGCGGAAAGATTTTTCATCAGGTCTGGATACACAGCGGTGTGTCAGTATAAATACCACTTCTTTTACTCCAAGTTCCGTAGCTTTTTGGATAATCAGTTCAGCCTTATCACCTTTTGGCATAGCCATATACAAAGTTAAATTAATATTTGGCTCGGTGTCGCTGTCCCAAACCTCGGTAATTTTTCCTGAAACAGTTTCTCCGTCTGCATATTCTATTATACCTTTGTAATCTTTTCCTTTCATATCACAAAGAGTGAGCTGATCACCTGCATTATATCTAAGCACCTTAAAAATATGTTTGGCATCTTCTCCGACTACAGCAAATTCTTTTTCGTTTATATTTTGGCAGAAAAATCTGGGCATTATTACCTCCACTTATAAGCCAAAGCAACCCAGCCTCCGTTTGCCATTCTTTTATCAAGTTTAAGTCCGGCATTGTCCATAGCTTCAGCTACATCAGCTTCTCTTTCTTCAATGATTCCTGAAACTATAATTACTCCATCTTCTTTTAGGAAAGTGGAAATATCCCCTGAAAGTCTTATTACAATATCAGCCACCAAGTTAGCAGAAACTATATCAAATTTACCTGTAACTTTCTGTGTCAAATCTCCGCAGATAAATTCTATTTCATCTTGATTATTAAGTTTTGCATTATCTTTTGCCACTCTTACAGCCAGTTCATCAATGTCCACACCTACAGTTCTTCCTGTTCCCAGCATTCTGCCCGCTATAGCCAAAATACCGCTGCCACAACCCACATCCAGCATCTCCATATGGGGTTTAACATATTCATCAAGGAGTTTTACACAAAGAGATGTGGTATCGTGAGTACCTGTTCCAAATGCCATACCGGGGTCAAGAGTGATTACTTTTTCATCAGAGGTTGTTTTTTCATAATGTTCCCAGCTTGGGCAAACCACCAATCTTCCGGAAAGGCGCATGGGGTGGTAATATTTCTTCCAAGCTGTTGCCCACTCTTCTTCGATAACTGACTGAGTATCTATTTCATATTTAATATTTTCCGCAGTAAATCTGTCTTTAAGGTAGGAAATAGCTTCCATTGGATTTTCTTCGGGACTTATATAAATATGAATAATTGCATTATCCCTGTCTTTTTTCAGCAGATCTTCGTCAATAAGGTCAATATGAGCAATCTTAGGTGCTTCTGTCAGCAAATCGGAGTAGTCTTCTATATATATGCCATAGGGCACTGCCATATTACAAATATCCTCTGCCTGATCCACATTTTTATGGGGTATTTTTACATTTATTTCAGTCCAGTCCTTCATTTTTATATCCTTCCTATTCTATATCACTGAATTCATTATAGCTGATTCTGTTATTTGATAAAGCATCCTGTTTAATAAACTCATAAGCTTCTGCCTGAGTCTGATTATAATATGGATTTACAAAGTAAATTCCTATTCCACAAAGAAATGCACCCAATATATACCAGCCCATAAATGACCAATCCAAAACCCATAAATCCATTTTTCTGCCTTCAGTCATACGCTTGCTCATATCCAAAGCATGCTGCCATGAAAGGTTGGGATTTTCACTCATTATATATTTTACAGCCCAATATTTATATTGGGCAATTACACCGGGTACAATAAAAAGCAGTGTCCAAAGAGAAATAAACAGATTTCTCATAAACATTACACCTACTTTTTTTATATAATTTTCTTTAAACCCAGAAAGTATTTCAATAAACGGAGCCGGATATTTTCTGTTTTCCAAATAAAAATGTGCCTGTGAAATTTCCAAAATATTTCCCACAAAAGCATTGTAGGCAATTCCTATAAAGGAAATAATAACACCAAGCATTGTCATAAACCATGCAAAACCCACTTTGGTAATCCATGGAATATTATAATAAAGCTCTCTGAATAATCCATTGCTGTAAATAACATCTATGTTATTATAATTATAAGTGAAAACAGATTTTACTGCATCACCTGTGAATAAAGCCACTACCAAACTCACTGCAAAAGCCATCCAATAACTCTGTCTTAAGGGTTGCTTAGCATTTTCTTTTAATACAATTCTGTTAAAATAATTCATATACCTGTCTCCTTATGTTAATTTAGTTATACCATTATCGAGTATATCATAAAATTTTTTTCAAGTAAAGATTTTGAAAAAATTTAAATTATATTATCCGTTTTTAAATTTTTTATTTTAAAATTCGCATTAATTAATCTTTCCGAATAAAATATAAAAAAACAGAACAGGGGGATTAATTTGAATAATACAGTTACCGATTTTTTTCTCTCCGCCAATACACCGGCAGGGTTTATTTCAAATTTTGACATGATTTATAAATTGGACTCATCTTGGAAATGTTATATTTTAAAAGGAGTACCCGGCTGCGGCAAATCCACTGTTTTTAAAAAGATTGCCGAAAAAGCTCAGGACAAATATCAAAATATAGAAAGGATACACTGTTCCTGTGACCCGCAAAGTCTTGACGGTGTTGTACTTCATGACGCTCATAAAATTTACATTGATGGTACAATGCCACATATGGTAGAACCGCTTTATCCCGGTACAAATCACATTGTTGTGTCATTATACGACGGCATAAACAAAGATTATCTTTGGGAAAAACGGGAGGATATAAGAGAGTTAATAAAACAAAAAAAATCTCTCTCGGAAAACTGCCAGCGGCTTCTTTCCTCAACAGGGGAATTTTACAGCGACACATACATATCTGCTGAAAGTTTTACTGATATTCCCAAAGTTCAGGCACAAAGCCGCCGAATTATCAAACAAGAGCTTAAAAATGACCATTACTGCTATGGTAAAGAATATGAGAGATTTTTTTCTGTCATAACCAAAGACGGAGTTTCTCTTTTTGAGAATACTATTGAAGCTTTAGCTGACAGAGTTTTTCTTTTACAAGATGATTACGGACTTTTTTCCCATGTTATGCTGTCAGAAATCAAAGTAAACTGTCTTTACAAAGGATATGATGTAATTTCCTGTTGCTGCTGTGCCACACCTTGGAAAAAATATGAGCATTTATTCATACCGGAATTAAAACTTGCCTTTGTCAGCAGTAATAAATTCCACCCTTTGAATATAGTTCCTTACCGCATTATAAACAGCCGCCGTTATACAAACAACGATGCTGTAAGAGAGAAAAAAAAGAGGCTTGCTTTTAACAAAAATTCCACCGAACAAATACTGTCCAAATCAATAGACACTATGGGAGAAATATATTCCTGTCATCACAAACTGGAAAATATTTATCAAAAAGGCATTGATTTTAAAAAAACAGATGCTGTAACGGATTATCTTTTGTCCGATATTTAAAATATTTTATCTTTTATGTTATTGTAAAAATTGGTTATACATGGTATATTGCCCCAAAAATGCACATGGGGGTATCCGATAAATTTGCTATCGTCAGCAATAACTGCTTTCCATGTTTTGCCGTTATATTTTTGAGCTTCAAAGTCACTGCCGCAGTTGTCGCTGTCGGAATAATGAAACTCATGGGCATTTATACTTTCTCCTGCTTTACACAGGATATTGTCCTTTTCTGCCTTCATTGTAACATATCCAAAACGAACCAGATGTTCAGTCATGTGGGTTCTTCCCTTTACAGCTCCCACCATTTCATAAATTTTGCCGTCTTTATCTTCGTATTCTTCCTGAAGATACATAAATCCGCCGCATTCCGCAATAGTAGGAAGTCCTGCATTCATTTTTTCTTTTATTTCATCACGCAAAATTTTATTTGCCGATAATTTTTCTGCGTAAAGTTCGGGATAACCTCCGGGGAAAATCACAGCATTTATTTTTTCGGGCAAATGTTCATCTTTCATAGGTGAAAAAGGTATAATTTCTGCCCCCATAATTCTAAGCAGCTCTAAATTATCCTCATATTTAAAACAGAAAGCCTCATCATCTGCCAAAGCTATTCTGGTAGGAGCTTTGGGAATGTTAAAATCAATAAGAGCATCGGAACAAACATAGGAGCTGTATGTTTTAGCAAGTTCCAAAATTCCGTCTATATCAATGGTTTTTTCTGCAGTTTCAGCCAGTAAATCCAGTTTTTCTCTTATATTTTGAATTTCGTCAGCGGTAATAAGACCAAGATGACGGCTTTCTATAACAGATCCGGGAACTTTAGGCATATAGCCGTAAACTTTTATAGGAAGATTTTCTTCAATAGTCGGTTTTAAAAGTTCATACATTTTTTCTGAGGTATTGTTTAGAATAACACCTTTTATATTGTTTTGCTTAAAGTTTAAATATCCACTTATCATGGCAACTACGGAAAAACTCATTCCACGAGTTTCCAAAACAAGAATTTGAGGTGTGCCTGTAATCTTTGCCAAATGATTTGAAGAATACAAATCATCTTTTGTGCCTATTCCATCATAGTTGCCCATAACCCCTTCTATAACAGAAACATCACTGTTTTCAGCAGCTCTTGCCAAAAGATATTTAACACTTTTTTCGCCGCTCAAAAATATATCCAAATTTCTGGATTTTGCTCCTATTACCTTTGAATGGAACATGGGATCTATATAATCCGGTCCGGCTTTAAAACTGGTAACGGAAAGACCTCTTTTTTTTAGTGCCTTTAAAACAGCACAGGTTATAGTGGTTTTTCCACAGCCACTGCCTGTTCCGGTAATCATAAATCTGCTTATGTTTCTTGTCATTACGACTCACTTTCCTCACTTTTAAATTTCCCATAATAAATTTTTTAAATAAGTTCTGATATTATATAATTGGAGATTAAAAATCCTTTGGGATTAAGCCAAATTCTGCTGTCTTTTTTCTCCATATATCCATATTTTATAAATTTAAGGCATTTTTCCGTAAAAACCATAGAACTATTGGGATAAATCCTTTCCATTTCATTTAAATCAATTCCATCGGAAAGCCTTAATC
>JAHHUB010000030.1 GCA_020024175.1 Oscillospiraceae bacterium
TTGCGGGAGTAAGATTTAATAACAGCAACTGGGGTTATATTATAAAATGGGTTTTCTATACAATGTCCCTGATAGTGGTTATTTTCCCAATAATATGTATCATTTTAAATAAACTAATTCCGGATTATTATGAAATTGCCATGTATATAATAATATTTCCTGCCTGTTTCAGCATATTTATACCTATATATTGGGCAGGGAAAAAATACGAATAAAATCACATATGCAGTCTTATTTTCAATTAATAAGACTGCATTTTTATGCGAAAAATATATGGAAAAAAAACGGATTGTGTGATATAATTGCTATAAACTGAAATATGAAAGGGGCAATTTCATGGAAAACAGAACAATAGAATTTTACCGCAAAAGTGCAGACTATATATTAGAAAGAATTCCCGAAAAACCTGAAATAGCAATGATTTTGGGTTCATGTTTGGGAAGTCTTTCCGAGGAAATTACAAATCAAATTGTCATTGACTATAAAGATATTCCCAACTTTTTAGTCAGTACCGTAAAATCCCATGCTGGCAAACTTATTTTCGGAAAGCTTGGCGGGAAAAATGTTGTTTGTATGTCCGGCAGATTCCATTATTACGAGGGCTACGAATTTGAAGAACTGTCAATCCCAATAAGAGTGTTTAAACTTTTGGGTGCAAATAAAGTAATTCTCACCAATGCAGCAGGAGCTATCAACAAATCATTTAAAGTAGGGGATTTGATGATTATAAATGACCATATAAAACTGACCGGTGCAAGTCCTGTAAGAGGAAAAAACATTGAAGAACTGGGGGACAGATTTTTTGATGTTTCCGATATGTACACCAAGGAACTCAGAGATATTGCATGGAAATGCGTAAATAAACTGGAACAGCAATACCGCACTCATGACGGCGTTTATTTCTATTCAGTGGGTCCTCAGTTTGAAACTCCCGCTGAAATAAGAGCCATGAGGATTTTGGGCGGAGATGCTGTGGGTATGTCCACTGTAACAGAAGCTATAACTGCAGCACACTGCAATATGAAAGTATTGGGAATATCCCTTATGACCAATATGGCAGCAGGAGTACTTCCGCAAAAATTATCAGCAGAAGAAGTAGATGTGGCTGCGGAAAATGCCGCTGAACGCTTTAAAGAACTTATAAGAGAAATTGTAAAGGAGATTTAACTTATGCTTTTTAAAAATATTACACTGATTGATGAAAACTATCAGGAGCAAAAAAATATGTATATCCTTACCGAAGGAAATAAAATAACCTATATAGGAACAGAAATGCCAAAAGACTATAAAGGTGAAATATATGACGGCAAAAATAAAGTGGCTGTTCCAGGATATTTTAACGCTCATTGCCATGTTCCCATGACTTTAATGAGAGGTTATGGTGAAGGTTTGCCTTTGGACAGATGGCTTTTTGAAAAGATTTTCCCATTTGAAGATTTAATGAGCTTTGATGATATGTACTGGGGTTCAGTATTGGGAATTGCCGAAATGATAGCTTCAGGCTGTGCATCTTTCAGTGATATGTATATGCAGTCTCCTGCCATTGTAAAAGCTGTGGAAGAAAGCGGAATAAAAGCCAACATATCCCGTTCATGCAGTGCTTTTTCAGATGATGTTCACTACAAAGACTTGCTTGCCTATGAAGAAATGAACTATCTTTATGATTATATGAAATCCGCTGATAATGACAGAATTATAGCTGACACATCAATTCATGCGGAATATACCACCAAACCCACTTTGGTAAGAGAAGTAGCTGAGTACACCAAAGAAAGAGGACTTATGCTTCAAGTGCATATATCTGAAACAGAAAAAGAACACAGAGAATGCAAAGAAAGATATAATGGTATGACACCTGCACAGTGGATGAAATCTCTTGGGGTATTTGACAACAAAGTAACTGCTGCTCACTGTATTTACTGTGAAGATGAAGATTTGGAAATATTCAAAGAAAGCGGCACTTCTGTAGTACATAACCCCACAAGTAATCTTAAACTGGGAAGTGGTATTTTAAATATAACAAAAATGATAAACAAAGGCATTAATGTCTGCATAGGTACCGATGGTGCATCCAGCAATAATAATTTGAATATGCATGAAGAAATAAATTTGGCTTCTATACTTCAAAAGGGTATCAACAGAAATTCTGAAATGTATGGACCTTCCGAAATGTTCAGAATCGCCTGCAAAAACGGAGCAATTTCTCAGGGAAGAATGGACTGTGGTGCCATTAAAGTGGGCAACAGGGCCGATATTGTGGTATATGATTTGGATAAACCACATCTCTATCCTGTTTATGATGTTTTGGCAACTGTTATGTATTCTGCAGCAGCTTCCGATATTTGCCTTAACATGGTTGACGGAAAGATTTTATATAAAGATGGTATTTACACTACTATTGATATTGAAAAAGCAAAGTTCAATGCTAACCGCATAAGAGATGAGAAGTTGGCAGCTTTGGCTAAGACTGAAAATAAACAATAAAGTGAGTTGCCTAAAATGCTAAAACCAAAACGCCTTAAAACAGGGGACAAAGTGGCTGTAGTTTCACTGTCCAACGTATGTTGATTTTGGGGTTCTTCATAACAATCCCAAGATTTTTACAGGCTTTTCCGACACTACTACCAATCATTTTATGATGCACAAGGCAGGACTTGTTTCCTGCTATGGTTTATCCGTTATGAATAACTGGAGTGAACATGTGGAAATAAACTCTTATACGAAATCTTTTATTGATAAGATGATTTTTAACCCTGTGGAAATTATGGATATTCCATGAAGTGAACTTTGCAGTTGGAACAAGGATAAAATCTGGTGGAATGAAGAATATATAAATGAAAAAACTCCCCGTCTGCCTAACAATGGGTATGAACTTTTGCAGGGAAAGGGCAAAGTTTCGGGAGAACTTTTTGGTGGGTGTATTGATCCCAGAACTTTGCGGAACAGTTCTGTGGATCAATATTAAAAAGTGGAAAGAAAAAATTTTCCTTATTGAAAACAATGAAAGCAATATGACGGAAGATATGCTTTGTTGGTTGCTCCGCAATTTACAGGCTCAGGGAATATTGGAAGTAATAAATGGAATTGTGATGGGCAAACCTCCTTTTGAAGACAAATATGAAAGCTACAAAAATGTTTTTACAAAAGTTGTGAGTTTTGAATCCAATCGTCCCGAACTTCCCATACTATATAATGTAAACATCGGACATGCTTATCCTGTAGGCATATTCAGACTTGGGATTAATTATGAAATTAACTGCGAAAAGAAAAGTTTAAAATTATTAGAGTCAGCAACATTATAGGGGGATATATTATGAAAATCCAGCTTTCTTTTTACAATGGTGAACATGACAAAGCCTGTGAACTTATAAAATGCTTTTGGTTTGAACACAACGGATATACCCAAACATCAGATGAAACAGAAGAGGACTTTAAAATATATACAGGAGAAAATCATAATTTTTATTTTATAAACTGTGATGATATTGCTGTGGGATTTGTACACTTAGGCAGCCGAGGTGGACAGCCTGACTGGCTGGAAGAAATATTTGTACTTCCCGAATACCAAAACAGAGGAATAGGTTCAAAGGCTATAAAACTTGCAGAAAAGGAAGTTAAAACATATTCGCCATCTTTATATATAGAAGCAGCAGCAAAAAATGAAAAAGCAATCAGGTTGTACAGAAAACTGGGTTATAACTGCTTAAACACTATCACCATAAGAAAAGATTTCGACGAAAATCAATATGAAAATATAGGAAAGGAAAATATTTTCGGTATGGACTTTGATATAAGAAAAAAGTAAATAATCAAAAGGGGGACGAAACCATGGATTTAACATTTAATACGGAAAACGGAATTTTTAACTATCGTGTGGCAGCTATAATCATAAATAACGATAAAAGTTTGACCAAGCCTAAAATTTTAATTATGCATGACAATAAAGATGCAGAATACTATCTTCCGGGAGGCAGAGTTAAACTCCATGAAACTGCCGAAAATGCTATTTTAAGAGAATTAAAAGAAGAACTTAAAATAGATGCTAAAATAATTCGCCCTTTGTGGTTAAATCAGGGGTTTTTCTTAATTGACAACAGCAATGAAAAATGCCATGAAATCTGTGTCTACTTCCTTATTGACATTTCAAAAACCGATTTATTAACCTATGGTGAAGAATTTACAATTATAGAGAGAAAAGACAGAAAACACACTTTTAAATGGGTAACATTTGAAGATTTAAAAAATCAATACTTTTATCCCATTTTTCTGAAAACAGAAATTTTAAATTTGCCAGATAATTTTACAATCAAAACAGAAATGGAATATTAAATCCGAATTTGTTATTTTATATAAGATAACAAAAGTAAAAAAGGAGTATTATGGAAAAATTAAAAGAACATGTGCTTCTTAAATCAAAAGAAGCCTATGCGGAAAAATTATTTGCGGGAACCAGCGGAAATTTAAGCACCATAGACAGAGAAAAAGGCTTAATTGCCATCACTCCCACATCAATACCATATCCGATTTTAACCGCAGATGACATTGTAGTCATAGATTTGGACGGAAATGTTAAAGATGGAAAACACAGACCTTCATCGGAATGGAGAATGCATACGGAAATCTACAAAAACAAACCCGAAGTAAAGGCAATCGTACATACTCATTCACCTAATGCCACAGCTTTTGCGGTAGCTCATGAGGAAATTCCCGTGGTGCTTATCGAAATGATGTTTTTCCTTTTGGGGAATGTACCACTGGCAAAATATGCAGCTCCGGGAAGCGAAGAACTGGGCAGAAATTCCGTAAAAGCAATGGAAAAGCGTGCTGCCTGCCTTTTGGAAAATCATGGTGTTGTGGCAGTGGGACAGGATTTGGACGAGGCTTATATAAGAGCTGTTTATGTAGAAGATGCAGCTAATATTTATATAAAATCCCGCATTATAGGAAATCCCAGAATTATTTCCATAGAAGAACAAAATAAAATGAGACGAAAAATGGGTGTACCGGAGGAATAAACATGATTAGAGCAGACAAAGACTTGGCTTTTATGCTGAGGTATGAAAATATTGCATGGTATGAAAACGGAGAAGTTAGGATTCTTGACCGCAGAGTTTACCCTATGGAAACCAAATTTGTAACCTGCAAAAGACATGAAGAAGTAGCTCAGGCAATAGCTGACATGGTTACACAAAGCGGAGGACCATATACCGCTGCAGCAATGGGTATGGCTTTGGCAGCTTATGAGTGTAAAGATATGAAAGAGGCAGATATGCTCAGTTATCTGGAAAAAGCAGCATATACACTTTCCCATGCAAGACCTACTACAGTTTCAAATATGATTAAATCGGTAAACTCCTGCTTGGATGCGGCAAAAATTGCCATGGCAGAGAGTAAAAATGTGGAAAATGCAATTTTTGAGAAGGCTCTTTCTGATGTAAACAGAAAATATGAAAGATATGAAAAAACAGGAGAGTTTTTAGCTTCACAGTTTCCTCAAAATGGAACAGTAATGACACAGTGCTTCGGGGAAACCATTATCGGCATGATGCTGAGAGCCTGCCGAAAACACAATAAAAATATCAAATTCATTTGTCCTGAAACCAGACCTTATTTTCAAGGCGCAAGGCTTACTGCTAGCTGTATCTGTGATATGGGCTTTGATGTAACTGTAATTACCGATAATATGCCGGCTTACACCATGGGACAGAAAAAAGTGGATGTATTCACATCTGCCGCTGATGTAATTACCATGGATGGCTATGTGGTAAACAAAGTCGGCACATTTCAAATAGCTCTGGCAGCTAATTATTGGGGAATACCTTATTTTGTAACAGGTACTCCGGATTTAGCACACAAAACCATAGATACAGTTAAAATTGAAGAAAGAGACCCTGCCCTTGTAATGGACGCTCTTGGAAAGAAAACCACTATGGATGGTGTAAAAGGATTTTATCCTGCATTTGACATCACACCACCTAAACTTTGCAATGGTGTTGTAACGGATAAAGGCATTTTTACACCATATGCTTTATATGATTATTACAAAGATGTGGCAGAAAGCAAAATTGATGCCACTTTTTGCCCGTAAATCATTGATTTTATTTTTAAAAAATGGTAAAATAATAGTGTGTATATTTTATGAAAAGAGGGTTTTAAACATGAAAGCAAGAATACCAAAACATAGAGAATTTATAATCAATTTAAATGAGGAAACAGAAGAAAGAGCAAATGAATGCTGGGCAAAGCTCCAGGAAATTATGGATGCTTACCAAAAGGAAGGAAAATCCGTTTACACATCTACATTTATTGAAGACAATGAAGAAAAAGTAAAAGCACTTCAAAAAGATTACAAATTCACATATACAATAGAACTCAAGTAATATTTAAACCAGAAGAACGGTAGCTCCAATGGAGGTATCGTTTTTTTATAAATTAACCCGTGAAAGGCAGAATAAATATGGATAAAAAAGTTGCTGTTATAACAGGCGGTTCTTCAGGAATAGGCAAGAAGACAGCCTTTATGTTAAATGAAAAAGGTTTTACCGTTTATGCCTGTGCAAGACGCATTGACAAAATGAAAGCTTTGGAAGCCTTGGGCGTAAACATACTTTATATTGATGTAACAAATGATGACAGTGTAAAAAATTGTGTAAATACCATATTGGAAAAAGAAAAACATATAGATATACTTATCAACAATGCGGGATATGGTTCTTATGGAGCTATAGAAGATGTTCCAATTGAAGAAGCAAAACATCAACTTGATGTAAATGTATTGGGAATAGCCAGAATGTTGAAAGCAGTTTTACCCACAATGAGAAATCAGAAAAGTGGGAAAATTATAAATATATCATCAATGGCAGGAAAGGTTACTACACCTTTTGGTGGCTGGTATCATGGGACTAAATTTGCGGTGGAGGGGCTTTCTGACTGTTTAAGAATGGAAACTGCTCCCTTTGGCATAGATACTATAATTATAGAACCGGGAGCAATCAAAACCGACTGGGGAATAATTGCCGCAGATAATCTGAGAAAAACATCTTCTAAGGGAGCTTATTCCAAGAAAGCCAATTATGTTGCAAATAATTTTACAGCACTATATACATCGGACAAAATTTCCAAAGATGACCTTATAGCAGAAACTATTTTAAAAGCCATTTCTGCCAAAAAACCAAAAACCCGTTATTTAGTGGGCTATGGTGCAAAACTTTCTGTTTTTTGCAGAAGAATTTTAAGTGACAGAATGTATGACAAAGCAATAATGCAAATTCTGGGCAGAAAAAACTGATGAATAAAAGTATATGTATAGTAATGAAAAAATCATTTTAAACAACAATATAATATTCATTTACATAAAATTTATTATTATTTTATATTGATTTATGAATATTATTTATAAAATTCAGCATTATTTCAAAAAAAAATCAGATAATATTTTCAATATTTATGCAATTCATCAGTTGATTATTTTTAAATTAGTGATATTATAGAATTGTGAAAAAAATTATATAAACGAGGTGTAATAATGACAGTAAACGACAAAATTAAAATGCTTCGCGAAAGCATGAAAAAACATGGCGTAAACGCATTGGTTATCCCATCATCTGACCCACATATGAGTGAATATCTCCCGGAACACTGGAAACAGAGAATGAACTTCTCAGGATTTACAGGTTCTGCAGGTACTTTGGTAGTTACCGAAGATGAAAGCGGTCTTTGGACAGACGGAAGATACTTTGTGCAAGCTGCTAAACAACTGGAAGGCTCTGAAATCAAGCTGTTTAAAATGGCTGTAAAAGGTTTCCCAACCATTCCTGAATATTTGGCTGATAAACTTCCAAACAAAGTTTTGGGCATTGATGGCTCTGTAACATCTCTTCAGTTATATAAAACATATGAAAAAGCTCTCTCTAAAGTAAATGCAACCATTAGGAGTGTTCCTTGTATTTCCGAATGTTGGAAAGACAGACCTGCTATTCCTGAAACAGAAGTATATATTCATGATATTAAGTTTACAGGTCTTTCTGCTGCAGAAAAAATTTCCGCTTTGCGTGAAAAACTCGCTGAAAAAGGTGCTGAAGGTATGGTTGTTTCCAACCTTACAGAAGTTATCTGGCTCCTTAATGTAAGAGCTGACGATGTATTGCTCAACCCATATGTTGTATCTTTTGCATATGTAGGCAAGAGCGAAACTGTTTGGTTTGTAAACCAAAAGAGAGTTCCTGCTGCTGTAGTTGAAAACCTCAAGGCAAATAATGTTAAGATTATGGACTATGATGACATAATCCCATATATCAACAAAATTAAGGAAACTCAAAAAGTGCTGGTTGATGATTCTGTTATCAGCTTTGACATTTACAATGCAGTTAAAAACAATCCAAACCTCACAGTAGTTGAAGATATTGACCCGATTATCTTGATGAAGGGAGTTAAAAACCCAACAGAAATCGAAAATATCAAATACTCTCAAGTTAAAGACGGTTGTGCTTTGGTGCGTTTCCAAATGCTTTTGGAAGAAAAAATGGCTAAGGGCGAAAAAATAACTGAACTTGATGTCAGCGATATGGTTTTGGCTGAGAGAGCTAAGGAAAAAGATTTTGTAAGTGCAAGCTTTGATACAATCGCAGCTTACGGCGCAAATGCTGCAATGATGCACTATAAGCCAACAGAAGAAAACAACACAACTGTTCAAAACCATGGTTTCCTTCTTGTTGACAACGGGGGACACTACCTTGACGGAACAACAGATACAACACGTACATATGCTATGGGTGCTCTTACTGATTTGGAAAAAGAATACTACACATTAGTGCTCAAGAGCATGATCAGCATGGCAAATGTTGTATTCCTCGAAGGCGGTACAGGTGGTTCTCTTGATATTATGGCTAGAAATGTTCTCTGGAAGAGAGGACTTGACTACCGTTGCGGTACAGGTCATGGTGTTGGTTTCTTTGGTGGAATTCACGAAGGACCACAAAGCCTCAGATTCGGAAACACAGTTAAATTTGTTCCTGGCATGACAATCACAGATGAACCAGGTATTTACGAAGAAGATTTAGTTGGTATCAGAATTGAAAACGACCTTCTCTGTGTTGAATACAAGGAAACAGAATATGGCAAGTTCCTTGCATTTGAACCTATCACTTACTGCCCCATTGATTTGACACCGGTTATTGGTTCCATGATGAATAATGATGAAATAGAATGGCTCGATAACTACCATGCTTTGACATACGAAAAGCTTGCTCCTCATCTTACAGATGCCCAAAAAGAATGGCTCAAGAAAAAGACAGCTCCTTTCACAGAACAAGTTAAGTAATTACTCTTAAAAAAGGACATCCCAGTGATGTCCTTTTTTGTATATTTATAAATCTTGTTAATATATTACTTGACATATACCATATTAAGGATTTATAATGAGATATATATTTGAAAAAATGTAAATATTTAAGTATTATTTAATTAGCTAAATCATTGTTAATTGCAAAATATAAGTTATAATTAAGTATTTAAAATAGAAAACAGCTTTTCGTTATTTTGTTTACGAACAGCTGTTTTCAGTAAGGTTGTGTGTTTGTCCATAAGTAGCTATACTCCATGGAACAGATATATTCTAACATACAGTTTTTTAAAAGTAAATACAAAATAATTCCATTTATTATTATTTTTGCAATAAAGTTTATTATAATGTGTAAATTAACTATATATTTTGCATAAAGAATATAGGCATATTATGTATACATATTTTAAAATCAAATTTTTATAAATGCTATATAGTAGGTTTGTACAGATTTTAACAAAGTTTTTCTCTATATCGCATACTTGATTTTAAATACAGGCTGTGATACATTAGTAATGGATGAATTTGTTTTATAAATTTTGTTTGTCCATTTGAAAGGAGTATATTGTTATGGAACTGAAAACACCTCTTTATGATTGCCATGAGGCTCTGAAAGGTAAAATCGTACCTTTTGCCGGCTATCTGCTGCCAGTGCAGTATGAAACCGGCGTTATCACAGAACATATGGCTGTTCGTACAAAAGCCGGACTCTTTGACGTATCACACATGGGCGAAGTTATTTTTACCGGTCCAGATGCTCTGAAAAATGTTCAGCATTTGATGACAAACGATTTTGCAGACATGGTTGCAGGTGATGTAAGATACAGTCCAATGTGCAATGACAAGGGCGGAGTAGTTGATGACCTCATCGTGTACTGCATCAAAGAAAATACATCTTATATGGCAGTTGTAAATGCTGCTAACCGTCATAAGGACGTTGAATGGATGAAGAAAAACCTTATTGGCGATGTTAAACTTGATGATATTTCCGATAATGTAGGACAAATTGCACTGCAAGGACCTAAATCTGCTGAAATTCTTGCAAAGCTTGCTGATCAAAAGGATATTCCTACTAAGTACTACAGCTTTGTAAAAACAGGTAAAGTTGCAGGAATTGACTGTCTTATTTCCAAAACAGGATACACTGGTGAAGATGGCTATGAATTCTACTGCTCCAAAGATACAGCTTGTGAACTTTGGAACAAGCTTTTGGAAGCTGGAAAAGAATTTGGACTTATTCCATGCGGATTGGGTGCTCGTGATACTTTGCGTCTTGAAGCAGGTATGCCTCTTTACGGTCATGAAATGAATGATGAAATTACACCTAAACAAACAGGTCTTGGTATGTTTGTTAAGATGGATAAGGAAGAATTTATCGGTAAGGAAGCCATGGAAAAAATGGGTACTCCGAAAGTTAAACGTATAGGTCTTAAAATTTTGGGACGTGGTATTGCAAGAGAAAACTTCCCTGTATATTCAGGTGATAAACTTATCGGTCATACAACAAGCGGAACACACTGTCCATACCTTGGCGGAGCTTACGCTATGGCTATCGTTGAAAAAGAAGACGCACCTTTGGGCGCAACACTTCAAGTAGAAATCCGCGGCAAAAAAGTAGATGCTGAAGTTGTTAAAGTTCAGTTCTATAAACGCGGCTAATTATAAATAAATGTTAAAAACGGGCATTGCCCGAAAAATAAAAATTATTGGAGGATGAAAGCTATGAAAAATCCAAGCGAATTGTTATACACAGAATCCCACGAATGGGTAAAGGAAATGGAAGACGGTACAGTTAAGATTGGTCTTACTGACTACGCTCAGCACTCTTTGGGAGATTTGGTATTCATTAACCTTCCTGAAGTAGATGACGAAGTAGAATCCGGCGAAGCATTCAGTGACGTTGAATCTGTAAAGGCAGTTTCTGATGTAATCAGCCCTGTTACAGGTAAAGTTATCGCTATCAATGAAGAATTGCTTGATCATCCCGAACTCGTAAACGAAGCTCCATATGATGCTTGGTTTGTACAAATCGGAGAAGTTTCTGACAAAGAAGAACTTCTTTCAGTATCAGCTTATGAGGAGATTGTTGCAAAGGAGGAAGCATAATGGGCTCATATGTTCCATCTGCAAAGAGTGAGCGTCAAGAAATGCTTAAAACAGCAGGTTTTTCCAAAATGGAAGACTTGTTTGCACATATTCCTCAAGAAGTTTTGCTTAAAAACGGACTTAACATTCCAGAAGGTATGTCTGAAATGGAAGTTAACAGAACTATGTCCGAAATTGCAGGAAAAAATAAAATTTTCTCCTCAATTTTCCGTGGTGCAGGTGCTTACGACCATTACATTCCTTCAATCGTTAAGAGTGTAACTTCAAAAGAAGAATTCTTGACCTCATATACACCTTATCAGGCTGAAATCAGCCAAGGTGTACTTCAGTCAATTTTTGAATATCAAACAATGATCTGTGAACTTACAGGTATGGATGTTTCCAATGCATCTGTTTATGATGGTGCAACAGCTGCTGCTGAAGCCGCTGCAATGTGCAGAGAACGCAGCCGCAATATTACATATGTATCTGCTGCCTGCAATCCTGAAGTAATCAGAACAATGAAAACATACTGCTTTGCTTCAAACACAGAACTTGTAGTCGTTCCTGCAAAGGATGGCGTTACCGATTTATCCTCTATTGAAGGCAAGTTGGACGCTAAAACAACAGCATGTCTGTATATTGAACAGCCCAACTACTATGGTCAAATGGAAAATGTAGAAAAGGCTGCTGAAATTATCCACGCTGCTAAAGGCAAGCTTATAGTAGGATGCAATCCGATTTCTTTGGGTATTGTTAAAACTCCTGCAGAATGTGGTGCTGATATAGCAGTAGGTGAAGGTCAGCCTTTAGGTATGTCTTTGGGATTTGGAGGTCCATACCTTGGATTTATGGCTGCTAAATCTGCC
>JAHHUB010000031.1 GCA_020024175.1 Oscillospiraceae bacterium
TTTTATGGAGCTTATGGCTATAAAATAGATATTTTAACCTGTAAATTAAAAAAAGCTGTTTTTTCTTTTCCGGAAGTTGTAAATTTACTTAATGATTTAGAAATTATAATTAAATAACAAATCAAATTACTTAATAAGGGCAGAGTTTTGTGGCTCTGCCCTTTAAAATATAATAAATTTTTTTGGAGATGATATTTATGTATGAATACACAGAAAAAAAAATTTCCAAATACAGCAAAAAAGACAATGAAAAATTGCTGGAACTTTTAAATAAAGAGGGGATTAAAAAAGACAGCAATTTGGAATACACCATGGGACTTTTTGACGGTGAAAAATTAATTGCCACAGGTTCAGTATTTAAAAATACTCTCCGCTGTATGGCAGTGGACTCCTCTTATCAGGGTGAGGGACTTTTAAATCAGGTAGTAACTCATCTTGTCAACATGGAAGCTGAAAGGGGAATTTATCATCTTTTTCTATACACCAAATGCGACAAAGGTGCATTTTTTGAAGGTCTTGGCTTTAACGAAATTGCAAGGGCAGATAATTTAGCTTTATTTATGGAAAATCGCAAAAATGGTTTTTCTGACTATCTTAAACAGCTTAATGCCGAAAGTGAGAATACCTGCGGCAAACAGGCTGCAATAATTATGAATGCCAATCCCTTTACACTGGGACATCTTCATTTAGTGGAAAAAGCCGCCTCAGAAAACGATTATGTGCACTTATTTGCTGTATCTGAAGATAGTTCATTAGTGCCTTTTTCCATTAGATATGACCTTATTAAAAAAGGAGTTTCCCACCTTAAAAATGTAATTCTCCACACCACAGAAAGCTATATGATTTCTTCTGCCACTTTTCCCTCCTATTTTATAAAAGAAAGTGATGATGTTGCATTGGCACAGGCAGAAATTGACATCTCCATATTTAAAAAAATCGCCGAAACTCTGGACATTTCCGTCAGATATGTGGGTGAAGAACCATTCAGCCAGGTAACAGCCATTTACAATAAGGTTATGGAACAGGAACTTAAAAAAGCAGGCATTGACTGTGTTATCATTCCCAGATTTGAAAAAGACGGTACTCCGGTCAGTGCATCCCATGTGAGAAGTCTTATCAAAGACGGAGATTTTGACAAAATGAAAAATCTGGTACCCGAAAGCACATATAATTTCTTTACTTCATCAAAAGCACAGGAAGTTATAAATAAAATTAAAGAATGTGATGATGTAATTCATCATTAAATTTAAGAATAAAACACCTTTAAACTGCATATTCATTTAACATAAAACAAAGAATGGATGTGAGTTTATAGGTGTTTACTTTATCATTTAGAATTAAAGCAAAACAAATTATAACCTGTTGCTGCGCTCTTGGTATTATAGCAGGCGGCTTTGTCATGGCTAAAGGAATAATAAACAGAAAAGCCACTGAAGTATCTGTTTCCTTATCGGAAACCTATCAAAATCTGCCAAAAGCCAAAATCAATGATGACCGAATAAAAATTGCGGAAATACTTGGCTGGCAAATTGACAATGAACCTTTGGAAGTTGAGGAAATAGTTATTCCCGAAAAATTTGACGAAGTATATTCCAAATACAATGAACTGCAAAAATCCATGGGATTTGACCTTGAAAAACACAAAGGTGATAAATGTAAACGCTATTGCTACAAAGTCAAAAACTACAAAGGTAAAGAAGATGTGGTAATAAATATGCTTATTTATCAAAACAAGCTTATTGGCGGAGATATTTCATCACGGGAACTTGGTGGTTTTATGAAACCACTAATGTCGGAAAATTCCTGATAATATATACACAAAAAGCACAGAACATTTTTTCTGTTCTGTGCTTTAGTTTTTTTATTGTTCTTTTATGTATTTATTTAAATGTTTTTGGAAAACCGCAAAGAATATTATTGTAGATTGAACTGATCCAAAAATATCTGCGGCAGGTTCTGCATAAAAGGCATTCTGTGCTATTGACATAATTGGGAATACAAAAGTAAAAATTAAAAACGACAGTTTTCTGCACGCCGAGAGATAAAGTGCTGTCTTTATTCTGCCCAAAGCGGTCAATGAATCCACAAATACATATTGGAGAGCCAATGGAATAATAGCCAGTGTAAATACTTTTATACCCCAAACCGAAATTGCGGCGGTATCCGGACTGTCAGTAAAAAATGCCACAAAATACTCTCCACAGAATCTTGAAACCAGGAACATGGAAGTTGTTAGAATAAGAGCCAAAATAACTGCATATTTTATGGAATCTTTTACTCTTTTTGCCTTTTGAGCTCCAAAGTTAAAGCTGATTAAAGGCTGAACTCCTCCCGAAATACCAATAAGAGGTCCTGTGATAAGCAAAAAGTAACTTTGTACGATGGTAACCGCAGAAATAAGCATATCACCCTGACTTCCGCCATACATCTGCAAAACCGTGTTCATAGCTATAATGATAACACTGTCAGTGGCAATGATTATAAACGGCGAAATACCCACTTTTATAATTTCACTCATCAAATGCCAGTCGTAATTTCCAAAAGAAATTTTTATTTTAACTCTTTTTCCGAAAAGAAACAAAAGTGCATATAAACAGGATAAAAACTGAGATATAACAGTAGCCACAGCACCACCCGCTACACCCATTTTAAAACCGAAAATAAATATGGGGTCTAAAATAATATTGCTGACAGCACCTATAAATACTGTAATCATACCGTTTAATGAAAATCCCTGACAGGTGATAAAATAGTTAAGTCCCAGTGCCAGCAATGCAAAGAATGTACCCATAGTGTAAATAGTCAGGTAAGTATCAGCATATTCAAAAGTGGCAGGGCTTCCTCCAAATATATTTATCATCTGTTTTTTGGTGAGCAAAAATATTGTGGTAAGCACTCCTGAAAACATCAAAAGCATAAGAAAACTGTTTGATAAAATCTTTTTTGCTTCCTTGTCGTCCCCTCTGCCCATAGTAGTTGCCATCATAATGGAACCACCTATTCCCACAAGTGTACCAAAAGATGAGATAAATGTAACAATAGGTCCGCAGACTCCTACTCCTGCCAATGCCAAATCCCCTATAACAGGGATATGTCCTATATACATTCTGTCGATTATACCATAAAGCACATTGACAAGCTGAGCCAACATGGCGGGTATTGTCAGCTTTAAAACCAGTGAAAATACGGAATCATTTCCTAAATCATTTTCTTTTTTCATTTTTATTTGACCTTTCTTATAAAATTCACTTTAAATCATTATACACTTTGCTGAAATAAAAATCCAGTGATAAATTTACAGAATATTTCAGTTAATAAGTGAATTATACTGATAAAATATGTCAAATAATTTATCTAAATATATTCGGCAGGATCCCTGCTTGTTTTTGCTATTATAAATTCAACATTTTTGCAGCGTTTTTCCAGGGATTTTTTAAACTGAGGCAAAACTATATTTTCCGTGGCAAAGTGTCCGCCGTCTATAAGAGTAAATCCCTCATTTAAAGCATCTGTTAAAACATTGTGCTTTACATCTCCCGTAATAAATGCATCAGCTCCCTGTGCCAAAGCATCACCGATAAAATCAGCTCCACTGCCGCTGCATAGTCCTACAGTTTTAATAATTTTATCACCGTTCACCACTTTTACGCAGTGGGCATTAAGAGATTTTTTTAATTTTTGTGCCAATTTTCTGCCTGTAGTTTCCTCACATTCCCCTATAAGTCCTATGGAAACTTTTTCGGAAAGTGCCTGATTTTCAAAAATATTGTAAGCTGGTGTTTCGTAGGGATGAGCTTTGATCATGGCAGAAACCACCTTATTTAATTTAGATGAAGGGCAAATAAAAGTTATTTCTTCCTCTTGGGCAAAAGACAGCTCATTGTTTTGTCCGATAAAAGGATTTGATTTTTCCATAGGCAAAAACTGACCTTTGCCATCAGCAGTAAAAGCACAGCTTTTGTAATTTTCATATTCTCCGGCACCCTCTGAAAAAACTGCTTCCTTAACTTTTTCACTGTAACCCTGTGGAACAAATACACTTACTGTTTTATAATAATTGTTTTTTAAAACAGTAAGTGGGCGAAGATTTTTAAGTCCGGCTGCATTTGCCAAAGCCAAATTTACCCCCTCCGGTGAAATGTCCAGATTGGTGTGGGAAGATATAACGGAAATATCTTTTTTTATAAGTTCATAAACTATTGAACCTGCCAACACATTCTTTAAAGGATTAAATATCACAGGGTGATGGGATAAAATAAGTTCTGCACTAAGTTTTTCCGCTTCTGCTATTACTTCATATGTTACATCAAGGCAAAGAAGGGCTTTTTTTACTTCTTTTTTGCAATCACCTGCCAAAATTCCGCAGTTATCCCATTTTTCCGCATTTTTATAAGGAGCAAATTCATTTATTGCATTATATATTTCTTTTACTGTCATTTAGTTACACCCCAGTGTTTTTCTATTTTTTCAATTACATTTCTGTATGTTTCTTTTTCTTTCTCATGACCTGTTGCTTTCATAAGTCCGTCCAAACGGCGTGATATATTTATATAAACCCTTTTTAAATACCTTTCTTTTTCAGGCAAAGATGAGTTCATAATTTCTCCCAAATATTTATAATCCAATGATTTATTCTGATTTTCTCCCGTTTTTCTGCAAACTATTAAAGTATAAACAAATTTTCCGCTTACAACAGGGTCTTCTTGGATAATTTCAAAACCATGTGTTATGAGATATTCCCGAAGATGTTCAAATTTTGTCATTGGCTGCAGAATAAATTTTTTGTTGTATAAATCCTTTTTACAGCTATCCAAAATTGAAATTATGGTTTTTCCTCCCATACCCGCTATGACAAATTCATCTATACAGCTTATATCAAGACCGTTTAATCCATCTGTAAGAACACAGTGAACTTTATCAGTGAGATTATATTTTTCCAGTGTTTCATGGGCATTTTTTAAGGGAAGTTCATTTATATCACAGGCATATGCGGATTTTATTTTTCCCATAGTCATAAGATATGCTAATAAATACGCATGGTCCGTGCCTATATCCGCCAATGTTATTCCCTCACCCACATGATTTGCTATGGACAAAAGTCTGTTGTCCGGTTGTGGAAATTTCGTCATAGTTTTCACCGTTAGTTTAATTTATAAAAATTATTTTCACACAAAAGGGCAAAACAGTAGTTTACTTCATCATCAGTAAAAAGTTCACCGAAACGGGACTGTGTAACCAATTCCTCCATAGAAAGATTTAATCTGTCCTTTTCACAAAGTGTGTCAAACCCCTGTGAAGTTTGACCCTTTTTTATAATTTCCTTGGCAGTTTTTACTCCACCGAATTTATTTACTGTATCAGTAAATTTTTTCATGTTAATTCCAAATTCCTGCTGTATATTTATAGCTCGCTGAATAAGTTCCAATGTAAAAATTTCTTCTGTCTTTTTCATGGTAAAATTCCTCCTTAACTTTTGTTTTCTTATCTTAACATAAACAGAAATTTTTTTAAAGATATAAATTTTCAAATTTAGTATTTTCTACTTGAATTACACATAATTTTGATATACTATAAAAACGTTCTTAAACAGTTTCACATTTAAAGTATATAAACACAAATTTTTTTAAAAAACCGGTTTACTGCAAAAGCAAATGTTATATAATAGATGTATAATAAAATAACTGTTAATTTCTGATTATGGAGGAATATTATGCTTAATGAAAACAAAGATATGCTGAAAAATGCAAAGCATATTCATTTTATAGGTATCGGCGGTACAGGAATGTACCCCATTGTACAGATATTGGCGGAAAAAGGCTATACTATCACAGGTTCTGATCGTAAGGAAAGCACCAACACCATTGCGGAAAAGAAAATGGGCATAAAAATATTTTTTGAACACAAAGCAGAAAATATTGACGGAGCAGATCTGGTAGTTTACTCCGCCGCTGTCAGCGATGATAATCCTGAACTTGTAGCTGCAAAACAAAAAGGCATAAAAATTGCCGAAAGAGCCGAAATGCTGGGACTTTTGACCTCATGGTTTGAAAACTGTATATGTGTTTGCGGCACTCATGGAAAAACCACTACCACCAGTATGATTACCCAAATTCTTTTGGACACAGGAAAAGACCCCACTGCTTTTATAGGTTCCAAACTGCCAGCTATAGGAGGCAATGGCAGACTGGGCAAAAGCGACACTATGGTTTGTGAATCCTGTGAATTTAAAGACACTTTTCTTCACCTCTATCCTGATGTAGCTTTAATTTTAAATATTGACGAAGACCATCTGGATTATTTTAAAAACCTTGACAATATTATTAAATCTTTCAGAGAATTTGCCAAAATGACACGCAAAACAATTATTGTAAACGGTGATGATGAAAACTCATTAAAAGCTATAGAAGGTCTTGACAAAGAAATCATCACCTATGGCATTGCAGACAAAAACGATTATTATGCAGAAAATATCAAAACCGACAAATTAAATCAGTCCTATGACCTTATGTATAAAGGAAATAAACTTTGCCGCATAAATCTGTCAGTTCCCGGAAAACATAATATTTATAACTCGATAGGAGCCTGTGCCGCCGCAATTATATCAGGTGTAAAGCCTGAAGAAATACCAAATGCTTTGGTAAATTTTAAAGGTGCTGAAAGACGCTTTCAGGTTTTGGGCGAAAACAACGGCATCACAATAGTTGATGACTTTGCCCACCACCCAAAAGAAATCGAGGGTACACTGAATGTAGCAAAAAATCTTGGTTACAAAAAAGTTTGGGCAGTTTTTCAGCCTTATACCTATTCCCGAATGGCACTTTTAAAAGATGATTTTATCAAAGTACTTAAAATTGCAGACAAAGTTGTTATGACACAAATTGTCAGTGCCAGAGAAGAAAATATTTACAACATATACACTTCGGATTTTACAAAGGAAATCCCAAATTCTTGCTGTTTTGACAGCTTTGAAGAAATTACGGAATATGTTATGACTCACGCAGAAAAAGGGGATTTAATAGTAACAATGGGCGGAGGAGATATTTATTTCTGTGCAAAAATGCTTATAAACTATGGAAAATAGACAATTTAATATATAAATTTTTGTTTATACCCTTTTATTTTAAAAAAACTTGTGATAAAATATGTTTGCCTTGACATATTATTAGTCGAGCACTAAAAAAATCCCCGTTTTCACGGAGAAAGGATAAACTTATGAATGTATTTCATATAATAGGCCCTGTTATGATTGGACCTTCCAGCTCACATACGGGAGGAACCGTAAGAATAGGCAGAATGGCTCGTGCTCTCATTGACGGAAATCCAGTAAAAGCTACTTTACTGCTTCACGGTTCTTTTGCCGAAACATACAAAGGACATGGTACCGACAAAGCACTGGTAGCCGGCATGATGGGCATGAAACCCGATGATGTAGGCATCAGAACTGCTTTGGACAAAGCAAAGGAAATCGGCTTTGAGGTAGAGATTATCACCGGAGAAATCCCCGGAGCTCACCCCAACACTGTGGCAATTACCCTCACTGACGATTTGGGAAAAACCATAAAAATACAAGGTTCTTCCATTGGCGGAGGAAATATCATCATCACAAAGATTAACTCACTCAATGTAAAAATCACAGGTCAGCACGCTTCCGTTATTGTTGTTCACAACGACATCAGCGGTACTATTTCCGCTGTTACCGCTGTTACTGCAAGACATAACATAAATATTGCAAACCTCATTGTTGAAAGAGAAAAACGCGGCGGCGAAGCTCTTATGATATTTGAAGTTGACGGCAAATTGTCCGAAAATCTCAAGGACGAAATAAATGCTATTGACAATGTTATCAATACAATTCTCATTGATCCCGTTTAATGGTATCACTGTCAGGAAAGGGCTGTAAAATATGATAGAAAGATATGATTCAGTGGCATATTTAGCTAAACTTGCCACAGAAGAAAATAAAAAAATATCCGACCTTGTATTGGAAGAACAAGCAGTAGCCATGGAAACCACCGTGGAAGATATTTATAATCAAATGCTTGAAAACTACAAGGTTATGAAAGATTCTGCAAGAGACGGACTTAATGATACACTCCGTTCAAACAGCGGAATTACAGGCGGAGATGCTACAAAATTTTATTCATACCTCCAAAACGGCACCAGCTCACTGGGAGATGTTATGAGTCAGGCTATTTTGACAGCAATCTCCGTAAGTGAATATAATGCTGCCATGGGTAAAATAGTTGCTTCTCCCACAGGCGGTTCATGCGGAATTTTGCCCGCTGTTTTGGTTTCTCTTCAAAGAAAATACAATATTCCCGATAAAGATATTGTAAATTCCATGTTCACTGCTGCTGCTATAGGTATGGTTATTGCAAATCTGGCTTCACTTTCCGGAGCTGAAGGTGGCTGCCAGGCTGAATGTGGTTCCGCTGCTGCCATGTCCGCAGGTGCTATGGTAGAGCTTCGCGGAGGTACACCTAAAATGGTTGCAAATGCTGTAGCTATTGCTCTTAAAAATATCCTGGGTCTTGTATGTGACCCTGTTGCAGGACTGGTAGAAGTGCCATGTATAAAGAGAAATGCCTCAGGTGCTGCCAATGCCATTATATCCGCTGAAATTGCTTTGTCCGGAATTGAAAGTGTAATTCCTGTAGATGAAGTTATTGAAGCTATGAAACGTGTTGGCGATATGATGCACCCATTCCTGAAAGAAACAGCCAAAGGCGGTTTGGCAGCTACTCCTACAGCTATTAAACTGGCTAATAAAATTTTCGGTTCTAATACAACAGGCTGTACAGGCTGTGGAAGATGTGTAAAATAATCTAAAGAGAAAGCTTTTGCATGTCAAGTTTAAGTTTTTTCATAATTCTTTTTTCCAAACGGGAAATATAAGACTGACTTATTCCCACTAAATCAGCCACCTCTTTTTGAGTGTGCTCCTTGTCCCCCAAAAGTCCGAAACGGAGTTTCATGATTTTTCTTTCCCTGCCCGAAAGAGATTCCACGCAGTTTAAAAGCATTTGTTTTTCTGCATCTTTTTCAATGGGTTCACTTATTTCATCAGGATCAGTTCCCAATATATCGGAAAGTAAAAGTTCGTTGCCATCCCAATCCACATTCAGTGGCTCATCTATGGAAACTTCGTTTTTCTGTTGCTGAGTTTTTCTCATATACATGAGAATTTCATTTTCAATACAGCGGGAAGCATAAGTGGCAAGTTTTATATTTTTATCAGGTTTAAAAGTATTAACAGCTTTTATTAATCCTATAGTTCCTATGGAAGTTAAATCTTCTATCCCTATTCCGGTGGATTCAAATTTTTTAGCTATATATACCACCAATCTTAAATTATGTACAATAAGCATTTCTTTAGCTGTTTCACCATTGGGTGTATCAAGCTGAAGGAATGCTTTTTCTTCTTCTTTTTTGGAAAGGGGCGGTGGCAGAGCTTCCGGACTGTTCACATAATACAAATATTTGTTTAATTTTCGTGCGTTAAGCCATTTCACCAGCCAAATAGTAATTTTTGATTTATTAAAAGAAAACTTCAATTAAAATCTCTCCCTTTCTCTCTTCAGATGCTGACAATAAGCGTCAATTAAACTTTCATCTTTTTCAAAAAGTATATTTTGAGGCAGAATTATATTGAAATCATGGCTCATAAATTCATCATCTCCCAAAGCCACCACAATTTCATCTGCCTTATAAACATTACCTCCTTTTTTGCACACAAATTCATCAGGTACAAAACATTTTAAAATCCCATATTTTCCTACAGTATTATATGGGATTAGTTTAAAACCTCGAGGGCAATTTTCCAAATCACTTTTTTTAAGCATTTCATATTCTTCGGCAGTAAACAGGCACTTTAACTGTCTTAATCCACACACTGCCGCAGGATACCCCGAAAATGGCTCTGTAAGTTTATTTCCACTGTCCACAAATCCATCCAACACCGCTACAGCATCATTCCTTTTTATATAAACTTTGTAAATCAGTTTATCTGGGCATTTTGAATGAAAAATTCTTTTGTAAACACTTATAATAATATAGCATGCAACTGTAAGTACAAAAAGGTATACAGGGTTTATATCAAAATAGAAAAATCCGCTGAAATAACTTATATTTACAGGTTTTAAAAAAATTATTACTGCCAGCATTATTCCACCGAAAATAAAACTTATACAAAACAAAAAAGCAGTGTTTATTAAATAATTTTTACAGCTTCTGTATTTAAAAGCCACTAAAGTCATTACAAAAGGCAGAATAATCCTTACAATTATAATTCCTTTCCCAAGAAAATCCATAAATATGCTTAAAGCTGAAAAAGCTCCTATTAATGCAGCTATAATTATTCTTTTTCGGTTAATTTCCAATGAACATATTTTACCCACTGACAAAATCATAAAATAATTTACAATAAAATTCACAAGTATAAGCACATCAACATATACTATATCAGGCAAAGCAAATCACACTTTCAATATTTTTTCATATTATACATCAATAACCATAAAAAATTTGTCAGAGTGTGGTAAACTCATGAAATATAATTTATCCGAAAGGAATGACTTATTTATGATGAATAATTGTTGCAATAATTCAAACCGTAAACAAAACTGTGGACAATATGCCAAAGGCGGCTGTTCTTATCCCAAATACCAATGTCAGGGAAAACCTGTACCTGCTCCCCTTTTTCCGGCACTTACAGAACCTACGGAAATTTGCTGCGACTGTTCGGGCTGCAAAGAATATCCCACTAAATGCCGCAATAAATTCTGGCCCTCTTTTGCTCATCCAAGATGGTTGTGCTGTGATGACCTTTACTGTGCAAGATAGCGGAAAATTTACAAATTTACCACTTGATAAACCATGTGCAAACTGTTATTCTATATATGTACTTATCCCACCTGAGTTTAAGGTGGGATAATTTATGATTCAGGATGTGATTAAAATTAATTTATTTAAAAAAATTTCTGTAGTTCTTTTAACTTTGATTGTTATATTTTCATTTTCCGGCTGCAATAAGGACAAAGGTGAAAACAGAATTATGCGCTATGATGTAAAACACGGCACACCTGATATTGACCCACAGTTTTCAACTTCCGACACAGCCAAAAAAATAATAGCAAATACATTTGAGGGGTTATTCAGATATAATTCCAAAGGTGAAATCGAAAATTTACTGGCAGAAAACTATTCTCTTTCTTCCGACAAAAAAGTTTATACTTTTAATATAAAAAAAGATGTAAAATGGTCCAACGGTGAACCGCTTACTGCAAAGGATTTTGAATATGCTTTTAAACGAATGTTTAATTTACAGGCTCTTTCTCCCTATGCTGTAAATTATACCTCCATAAAAAACGCCGATAAAATCTTAAATGGTCAGTATAAAAGTGATATGCTGGGGGTAAGCTGCCCCAACAAATACATACTTAAAATAGAACTGGAAAATCCAAACCCCTATTTTATATCACTTTTGACACACAATGCTGCCATGCCTTGCAGTGAAAAATTTTTGATTGAGTCAAAAGGCAGATACGGTTTGGACAAAGATCACATAATTTTTAACGGACCTTTTGTATTAAAAGCGTGGAATGACGAAGAAATCCGAATACGCAGAAACAATGAATATTATGATAAAAAAGATGTTATCTGTGCTGGGGTAAATTTTTATATAGACAGAGAAAACCCCAAGGATTTATTTTTTAAAAATAAAAGTGACTGTTGTTTTTTAAATGAAAACGATATAGAACAGGCAGAAAAAGACAAAAAAAATATTATAAAATTTGAAAACACCAGTTTACAGCTTATTTTTAATCAGGAAAACAAGTTTTTTTCCAACAATAATATAAGAAAAGCTTTTGGTTATGCTGTAGATATTTCTAAAATAGAAAGCGATGAATTTTTTACTGTAGAAAAAAATCTTATTCCGGATATTATAAACACCCCAATAGGAAAATACAGAGATATAGCAGGAGATGTAAGTTATTCAAAAAGACAATCAGCTAAACCTAAAGAAATGCTGGCTTTGGGACTTAAAGAATTGGAAGTAAAAAAAATGAGCAGAATTTCTATTCTTCTCCCTGATAATGTGGCAGGAAAAAAAGCAGGTTTAGAGCTTCAAAAAGTCTGGGCAAAAGGTATTTCCGTTTATGTAAACTTTGAGTTTCTCCCGGAAAGTGAACTTATGAAAAGAGTAAAATCATCTGATTACCAAATCGCTTTAGTGCCATCAAGACCGCTTGACGACAGTGCTG
>JAHHUB010000032.1 GCA_020024175.1 Oscillospiraceae bacterium
ACTAGCAATTTACAATCCCCCTTATGAATTTTCGGAGATTATGAGATGCTTAACATCATAATCTTCGTTATCACAAATAAGCTGTACACATTTATTATTTTTCATGTTAACCGCAATAGGGCTTTTTAAATTTACTGTAGATTTTGTATAATCATCTTTAATAACACTGATTACAAGGTATCTTAAATCATCTTGTGGTTTTGCATCAATAACTTCC
This sequence comes from Oscillospiraceae bacterium, assembly GCA_020024175.1. Lineage (GTDB taxonomy): Bacteria > Bacillota > Clostridia > Oscillospirales > Ruminococcaceae > JAHHUA01. The sequence goes on from JAHHUB010000032.1 coordinate 218, forward strand.
AGGCAAGATTCCGGATAAACAGGTGAATAATTTAGCATTACAGTATTTGCGTCAAAAACAATAAAACACAAATTTGAAGTATTTACTGACTGGAGCCAGTAAATACTTTCCAATTCGTCGCTTGATATTAATATAAATTCATGTTCATCTTCAAAAGCATATATGCCATTGGGGAAATATAAGATTTCTTTTTCATCTATTTCTATTTCCCCAAAGTCACGGGTCATTATTTTTGTCATAGAATCCTCCTGATAATATCAATTACGCCTTTTCATCTATGGGTTTGTAATTTGGATCTGCACTTGGCGGAACATATATGGGGCTACCAGTATATGTGATTTCAATAGAAGGATATTGTTCAACAGTAACTTTAAAACTTCCGGGAATATATTTGTATTTATTTTTTTGTATTTCCCAGTTTGCTCTTAATTTTTCCGGTTTATAGGAAAAATCTAAGGTGCCACCCTTCCATGAAATATCAGGTTTTTCGCCGGGGATGAAAGCCAAAACGGTTTCTACAGTCTTGCCAGAGAAATTTTGATAAGCAAGCTGTGCTATAATCTTATCATTTTCTACGGCTAAAGCATCGGCCATCTGATTTCCTTCGGAAACAATCTTAGAAACGCCTTCCTGTTGTTTCGCTTTTCCTTTTTCAGCATAATCATTTGTCAAATCCCGAGTGTTTTTAAATCCATAGTATTTTCTGCAATTATATGAGTTTATCTGAACTTTTATTTGTTCACTTCTCATTTCAAGACCGCCCTGTTCTCTTGTGGGGTGAGCCTGAGCTTTAGGTTGGCTCAGTTCAATAGAAGCGGGTGTAATATCATATTTTAAACTTATAGGTGTAGTTTTAATAGTCAGCAGCTGCTCCATAAATCAAATTTCTCCTTTCAAGCAAAATTTTAACGGTTTAGTGCATGAAATCAAATATGGATTGCTGAAGTAGTTTTGTTCCCATACTTAAAGTTGATTTATAAATGTATTCATAGGATTTCATATCTATTATAACTTCAGCAGGATTTACTGATTCTGCCAGGTTTTGTCCATTTTGCAGTCCCAGTATATTATCATTAAATCGTTTAACATTAAAATCCATAAAGTTGCACTTATCACCCAGTTTTGTTACATCAAGCATTAAATTGGATTGTGCATCTTTGAGCTTTTCTAAAAGTCTGCCAGCCTCATTATGATCAAAAGGACCTTTTGCAGGATCCAATGTGTCAGCAATTTTGTTAAACAGTGAATAAATATTGCGGGGATCGCCATCTTTGTCAACGCCATGTCCCAAAGCTCTTATTCCTGAGTTTGAAATTACCACTGCAGAGGATTTGTCAATTTCCCCATTATTGTCTATTTTAAGACCCAATCCCAAATCCATGTATATTTCCTTGTTTTTAGGAAAAGCGTCAACAAGTTCTAAGTCGTTGTAAGGTTTACCTGTAGCTGGGTCATTTTTATCTACAGGATCGCCGTTAAATGTAAGTTTGCCGTTCTTGTCCAATGCAAAGGGAGGTTCTGAGTTATTTGATCCACCCAATACATATCTTCCTGCATAGTCTGTATTGGCAACTTTTAAAACTTCATCGGCAAATGTACGGATTTCACGAGCCAAAACTTCTCTTCCTGAATCTCCAGAGGGGTCGTTCATACCGTAAAGAAGCTTATTATAGACATCTTTGGAGATATCATTAATTGTCATTAAAGATGTTTCAGCGGATTCAAAAAAGGCTTTTGCTTCTTCAGCATTTGACTTATAAGCCTCACTTCTGGCAAGGTCATCTCTTATTGTCAGTGCATGGGTTGAGTTAACAACATCTTCACTGGTTCTTTCAAATCTTCTGAAAGTTTGATTTTGTCGCATCAAACGGTCCAAATTTGAAAGGTTGGTATTATAATTGGTGAGGTAGCGGTTTCGCATCATTCTCTGACTTACTCTCATTGTAGTTCACTCCTGTCAATGTATATGTTTTATATTAGTTAACGCAGTTATCTTCCGACTATTCCCATGTTATTGATAATTGTATCTAAAGATTGATCCAATACAGTTACAAATCTTGAAGCTGCATTAAATGCTTTTTGGTACATCATCATGTTTATACCTTCTTCGTTGAGGTCAACAGAGCTTACGCTAAGACGCTGATCATCAACTGCACCTGAAACCATGCCTCTGTTTTTAGAAAGACTTCCATAGAAACTTACATCCTGACCCAGTTTAGATGTGTAGTATTTGATGTATTCTTTAAATGTACCATTAAGTTCTTCCACAGGAGTACCGTCAGGTTTTGTTTGTCCGGGGCGGGTAAAGCTCAATTTTTGGTCAAATACTTTAATCATTGCCAAAATATTATTGTTAGCTGAATCACCGGCATCAGGTTTAAGTCCTGATTGAAGGCCACCAAGAGGATCGTCAATCCACTTTGGATTTACTCTGATGTTTGCAGCTGAATTAGGTTCTTTATCAGGATCAAATGTAAAAAGATCCATAGCATTGGGCACTGATACTTTATTTGCATTATTAAAAGCATCAGCAAAAGTTCTTGCAAAAGAGTTTACAATTTCCATGTAATAAGGAAGTCCCTGGAATGTATTGTTTTCACCTTTTGCTGTATCTGCATAATCACCTTTTCCTGTAAGCACCTGCATATAACCTTTGAGTTCACCGGCAGTTAAGCAGTTGTTTTTAATTACATCAAAGTCATCGGCTTTTTTAATTTCTGTGCCGTCAGCTTTTTTGCCTTCAAAGGTTATTTTGAAGTTACTGGAAAAATCTACAGGAGCGGATATACCAGGATCTATGGTAAAATTTCCGGATTCAAATTTTTCAACAAGCATTAAATCGCCCATTTTTACATTTACAGTACCATCATCTTTTGGTATTACTTCAATATTTACAAGACCGGAAAGTTCATCTAACAAGGCATTTCTGTCATCCAACAGTTCATTTGGACCGTAGTTTTCATTAATTCTCGGACCCAATGCAGATTGTGAACCAAGGCTTATTGCTACATATTCGTCTCTGATGTCTTTATTTAAACTGGCAATTTTTTTGACAATGTCATTGACTTTCATAATTTTATTGTCCAGTTCGTATTTTTGCTTTTGCATAGATTTAGTAAGGTCATTTGCATATGTGTTGAATATATATACAAGTTCCTTGCTCTTGCTGACTAAAATGTTTGCAAATTCAGGTCTGTCAGCATCTTTTGAAAGTTTCTGGAGCTGATTAAACATTTCGTCCAGGTTTTCGGTAAAGTGTTTGGAAGTAACTTCGTCCAAAATATCTTCTACCTGTGAAAGTCCGTCTGACATAACATCAAGTTTGGAAAATTCCTGATATTCCATTCTGAAGTGGTTGTCAAGGTATGGATCTCTTACCTGTCCTATACCTGAAATTCCCACACCCTGACCAGCCACTGATTTTATACCTGTGGTGTATCTGTAGCCTGAGCTGTATGGATAAACAGAATAAACATCCACACGCTGTCTGGTATAGTTTTTGTTAGCTGAGTTTGATACATTGTGTCCTGTAATATCAATTCCCTTTTGAGAAGCCATAATGGCTCTTCTTCCTGTTTCAAATCCCAAGAAAGTCGGTCTCATATATAATTTCCTCCAATTACAATTAGGCAGATTTTTTTATTTTATAATGTAAAGAATTTTAAATTTCAGTATATGTCCTTTAAATTCTTTGATTTTTAAATGTGTGTTTGGATTTTTCTTTTTCCGGTTCATTTTTCTGCACCGTTCCATCATGGTTATAAACTACTGGTTTGGGAGGCGGTGTCATAGCTTTTATGGCAAGCTCGGTATCTCTTATTCTTATTTCAGTGAGATTTTTTGAAATTCCGTTGGTTTCTTTTAATTTTGCAAGAGCCTGTCTGAGCTGTTTGAATGCGGTGTTAAGACGTTGTTTTTCATCTGAAGGAGCTATTCTGGGGAGAATTTGTGACATTGTCATGCCACTGAATCCCATTGCAGAAACAAGAGCAATTCTTTCTCTTTCCAACAATGTAAGGGTTTTCAGAAGTTCTTCTTCCTGATCTGTAATTGTCTTAAGTTTTTCTATGTCATTTTGATAGAGGGACTCAACCTTTACGAGTTCCAAATCTATAAGTCTGTTGTAGTTTTCAAGCTGACTTTCCAAGTTGAAGGCAAGCCTGTCGAATGGGTTCATTTTCTCACTCCCTGCTTAGATTTTACCATGATGAAAAATCAGAGTATGCTGTTAAATTCTGATTCCTTCGACAAAAAGCATGGAAGCAGCTATTTTTTCGGAAGGAATGTTGTAGGTTTTGTTTTTAACACTTTCCTTGATTTCAGCAAGTCTTTTTGCATCGCAGTCTTTTTCAACTTCATTCATCACAAGTTTTTTGGTTTCAGACAAAGAATAATTCTTTGGAGCCTGCTTTGAAGAAATTTCTACAATGTCCTGATTTAAGGAGCATAAAGTACTGCCGGTTTTTGCTTTTGTGGTATTAACATTGCTTTTTGTTAATTTGTTCAGGTTAAAAATATTATTAAGTTCTATTCTCATACATAACACCTCATGTTTTATATCGGAACAAATATAAGAAACTTTAGCATATATAAAAAAAAATCACGACAAAACCATGACGAAAATATTGATATATTTGACAATATTTTTGTATGAGTCGACAAATATTGTAAACGTGTTTTATAAGTAACTACATTATCATGAAAAACAGTTACATTATATTCCATAAACATGTGATTATTTACAATATTATACATATTTATAAACAAATTATTGAAAAATAAACTTAGGCTCATTTTTTTAAAAATATTTATTAAATAATATAGAACTTGACAAATCGTTGATATTAAACTATCATTAGAAAATGAAAAAAATATATTTCAAATATCGACAGAAAAAACTATAATTTTATGTAATTCATCATAAATTTCTATATTTATTTTTAAGAAAAGAGAGTGAAAATTATGTGGTTTTTAGACAGCCCTCAAATTAATCTGATGACAAAGTCGTTGGATGCACTTTGGCTAAAGCAAAGGGTTATTTCTGACAATATTGCAAATAAGGACACGCCCTTTTACAAGGCAAAATATGTTGAGTTTGCCGAAACACTAAAGCGTGAACAGAAAAAAGGAACTCAGCGAAACGAAAAAGCGGAAAAGGAAGATATTGTTTTGGCACAGGTAAAAGTGAAAAACGAAACTTCACTGAGAGCAGACCAAAACAATGTAAATATGGACAAGGAAGCTTTGGAGATGGATATTACTTCTATCCATTATGAATTTTTGACAAGACAGATAAGCAGCAATTTGGCCGGATTGCGTTCGGTAATCAAGGGCGGAAGATAAGGAGGTAACCAAATATGTCATTTTTAAATTCACTCAATATAGGTGCATCAGGTCTTACAGCACAAAGGTTCAGAATGGATGTTATAGCTCAAAATATGTCCAATGTTGATACCACAAGAACAGAAAACGGCACACCTTACAGAAGAAAACAGGTTGTTTTTCAGGAAATAGGCCCCAGAACATTTAAGGATGTTCTTGGCAGAGAAACTGCAAAAGTACCCGGAGGGGGAGTCAGAGTAAAAAAATTATTTGAAGATGATGCTCCGCTTATTCCAAAATATGACCCCAGTCATCCGGATGCCAATGAAGAAGGCTATGTAATGATGCCAAACGTGGATACAATCAGAGAAATGATTGACATGATGTCAGCCACATCCAGCTATCAGGCAAACATCAACGCAGTTAATGCCGTTAAAAAAATGGCGGGAGATGCTTTGCAGATAGGAAGATAATATAATATTTAAGAAAGGCAGGGATTTTTATGTATATAGTACCTTTTGAAAGACTTAAAAGTATTACCGAAATTCAATCAGAGCAAAATGTAAAAGAAACCAAAAATAATAGTGTGGCAATCCCTTTTAAAGAAATTTTCGATGCAGCTATAGATGATGTAAAGCAAACAGATGCTGTCAAAAAACAGGATACAATCAATCTTGCTTTGGGAAAAGCAGATGATCTGCACAATATAATGATAAACGCAAATAAAGCTTCCCTTGCGATAGATTTTGCTATGGAGCTCAGAAATAAAGCTTTGGACGCATATAACGAAATTATGAGAATGGGTATTTAGTCTTATATTTAACAGGGGAGGCAGAGCCGCAAGTGCTGAAAGTCAATTTGTGGCTTAAAAAATACAGTGGAACAGATAAAGAAAATTTTAGAAAAAATAAAAAGTTTTTGGACTAACCTTTCCAAGAAAAGCAGATTTATTTTAGTTGGCGGAGTAATGGGAGTTTTTATGATTTCCCTGTTCCTGACTTTGCTTTTAAACAGGGTGGATTACACTGTTCTTTACAGCGGGCTCAGCAGTGAAGAAACAGCAGTTATTTACGGAAAGCTTAAAGAAAACGGCGAAAATGTCAAGATTCAGGACAACGCCATTATGGTTCCTAAGGAAAAAGCAGCAGATCTTCAAATGCAGATGGCTATTGAAGGCTATCCTAAAACCGGTCTTAACTACAATTATTTGACAGACAATATAGACTTCATGTCCACCGACTATGAAATGCAGACCTATGCTAAAATAATGCTTCAGGAACACATAGTAACAGCTATAAAAACAATAAACAGCATAAGAAATGCCTATGTAATAATCAATTTGCCTACACAGGATGACTTTGTACTTCAGGAAAACAGATTGGACGCATCTGCATCTGTTATGCTTGATCCTGTTCCGGGAGAAATTATTACTCCGGTACAGATAAAGGGTATTATGGAACTTGTGGCTAAATCGGTTCCGGGTCTTCGTACAGAAAATATTTCCATAGTCGACAGCAATGGCAAGCCTCTTGAATACGACGAAAACTCTTTTACAAACGAAAGCGACAAAGAAAGAGATAAATACAAACTTAGACTTGACCTGCAAAGACAACTGGATGCTATGCTTGTAAGCAAAGTAAGAACACCTTTGGAACAGGTTTACGGCAAGAAAAATGTAGCAGTTAGTGCAAGTGTGCAGCTTGATTACGATATAAGAAAGAGCGAAAGCAAGAATTACACTCCTTCCACTACGGATACGATTACCGGAAATGAAAAAGGTATGACTACCCATGAAGAAGAAAAACAGGTTATAAATCAAAACAGTTTGGCGGAAGGTGTGCCGGGAGAAAACGACAATGCGGATGTTCCCGAATATCCCGAAAACCAGGCTAACAAAGAAACTATAATCAGCAAAGACAAGAGTATTGACTATGCTGTAAACTCATTGCTTGAACAGTATGAAAAAGACGGTTACTCCGTTACCGAAATGACTGTGGCAGTACTTATTAACAAAGAGGATATGACTGAAAAAGAAAACCAGAATATGGTTAATATAGTTGCTAAAGCCGCAGGAATAGATGTGGACAATGTAAGTGTTATGGGCATTAAGTTTATTAATGATGAAGTTGACCCAGCTATTGCAGAAATGCAGAAAATTACATATATGTCCCTTATAGGTGCTGGAATACTTCTTATTTTGGTTGTTGTGGCAGTTATTATTACAGCCTTTGCAAGAAAGAGAAAAACAAAGAAAGAACAAAAAGCTCTTGAAGAAGAACTCAAAGAACTTCAAAGAGCAAGAGAAGAAAATGCCCAAACTCAATTTGGAAGAATTACAGATGAGGATATGGACATTGATGAAGGCGAAGATGGAGAACAAAGACAGGAAATTCAGCCTTTAGATGTGGTTGAAACCAAGGAAATTCAGCTCAAAAAAGAAATTAAGGACTTTACTACCACAAATCCGGAAATCGTTGCTCAATTACTCAGAATATGGCTTAAAGGGGAAGATGAATAATGGCTATAACCGAAACAAATATGCCTTCTGCTCAAAAGGCAGCGGCAGTTATAGTTTCAATGGGTGCAGAAGACGCAGCACAGATTTACAGGTATCTGCGTGAAGAAGAAATAGAAATGATAACCTATGAGATAGCAAAAATGGGACAAATCACTCCGGATGAAACCGAAGAAATATTAAATGATTTTTACCAGCTCTGCCTAACTCAAAAGGTGATGACCGAAGGCGGTACAGAATATGCAAGAAATGTTTTGGAAAAAGCCTTCGGCAGTCAGATGGCTCAAACTTTGATGGAGAGAATAGGAAAATCTCTCCGAACAAAAGCTTTTGAATTTATAAGAAAAGCTGACTATAAAAACTTGCTGGCGATTATTCAAAACGAACACCCGCAGACAATAGCTCTTATATTGTCATATGCCCGTTCCGACCAGGCTTCCACGGTAATTGCGGAACTTCCCAAGGAAAAGCGAATAGATGTAGTTGAAAGAATCGCAAGAATGGACAGAACTTCTCCGGAAGTTGTCAAAAATGTGGAAAGAATTTTGGAAAGAAAATTTGCCGCTATCGTAAGTGTGGATTTCACCGATATTGGAGGAATAAACTACATTGCCGATGTTCTTAACCATATTGACCGTGGTTCAGAAAAATACATTTTTGATGAACTTACTAAGAAAGATCCAAGGCTTGCTGATGAAATCAGAAAGAGAATGTTTGTATTTGAAGATATTGTGGGTCTGGACGATATGGCTATCCAAAGATTTATCAGAGAAGTGGACAGCAAGGATTTGGTTATTGCTCTTAAAGGTTCCAACAAAGAAGTTGTGGATGCCATTATGCGCAACCAATCCAAGAGAATGCAGGAAACAATCGCTTCAGAACTGGAATACCTGCATAATGTAAGAATGAGAGATGTGGAAGAATCTCAGCAGAGAATTGTGGCTATTATCAGAAAACTGGAAGAAGACGGAGAAATCGTTATTTCTAAGGGAGGAAAGGATGAGGTAATTGCCTAGTCTTATCAAGGGAGCCAACCTAATTTGGAAAGACAGTGTAACAATAGAATCTTCAATTCCCAGTGAACAGATTGAAAAAACCAATGATGAAAAGGAAAAGGAACTTCAGGAAAAAGAGAGACAGCAGATAAGAACTATCGAAGAAAGAGTATCACGAAAGCTTGAAGAAGAATACCGAAGAAAAGAAGAAGGTTTGACTGCCAGATACAGACTTTTGGGAGAACAGCAAAAAAAGGACAATGAAAAAATCGCTTTGGATGCCAAGGCTGCCGCTGACAATATGTTGGAGGAAGCAAATGCCAAAGCCATGGAAATTGTAGGCAGCGCACAGACTGACTATGAAAATGAAATGGCAAAAGCCCGTGAACAGGGTTATAATGAGGGCATGGATGTAGCTAAAGAAGAATTTCTCAAAATGATGACAAAGCTTAAAAATGTCATAGACGGAATAACAGAAATGCAAAAGCATATTCTAAATTCCGCCCAGGAAGAAATAGCTGATATTGCGGTATCTGTAGTGAGAAAAATCATGTCCATGGATATAAGCCGCAGCAATGAAGTGCTGATGAGCATGATTATCGAACAAATGCATTCTTTTAAAAATTACCAAAAGGTAAGGATTTATCTTTCAGGATATGATATTCAAACTGATGTTTTGGCAGACGCTCTTATTGAGAATAAACTGCTTGAAAGCAGGGACTGCCTTACAATTCAAAACATTGATGAAGCACCGGAAGGCACCTGCATCATAGAAACAGAAACGCAGATGGAAGATATAAGCGTCAGCGAACAACTGGAAAACCTCATTAAAAATGTCAGAAACATAAAAATCGAAGACAGTGGTGAAGAATCAGGCGAATATGAAGATGAATACGATGAGGGATATGAAGAATAAAAAATAAATCATAAAGGAGGGGCAAGCCCTTTGTCATTTGATATATACAGAAAAGCGCTCAGAGGAAATCTTGCCACTTCCATGGGTAAAATAGATAAAATCATTGGAATGATGATAGAATCTACAGGTCCTAAAGCCAGTATCGGAGATGTGTGCAAAATATACCCAAACATATCTGCACGGTATCGGGGCAAAGGTTCTTTGGCGGAAGTCGTGGGCTTTAAGGAGGATAAGGTTCTCCTTATGCCCTATGATGACAGCGATGGAATAGGTCCCGGAAATATAGTTGAGTCCACCGGACAAAAACTTATGATAAAAGTAAGTGATGAACTTATTGGAAGAATAGTGGACGGTGCGGCAAACCCCATAGACGGTTTTAGACCTCTTAAAAATTTTGAATACTACCCTATAAACGGAAAACCCACAAACCCCCTTACAAGACCTATGATAAAAGAGAGAATGAGTCTAGGAGTAAAAACCATAGATGGATTACTCACATTTGGTAAGGGACAAAGAATGGGAATATTCGCCGGCAGCGGTGTGGGCAAAAGTACCCTTATGGGTATGATTGCCCGTAATGTCAGTGCGGATGTAAATGTCATTGCACTGGTAGGAGAAAGAGGCAGAGAAGTAAGAGAGTTTATACAAAAAGATTTGGGCGAAGAAGGTATGAAACGTTCCATTCTTGTTGTAGCTACGTCTGACCAGCCTGCCATGATGAGAAGCAAATGTGCTTTGGTGGCTACTGCCATTGCAGAATACTTTAAAGATAAGGGCAAAGATGTTCTTTTGATGATGGACTCATTAACAAGATTTGCCATGGCTCAGAGAGAAATCGGACTTGCTATTGGTGAGCCTCCGGTTTCGAGAGGATATACACCGTCAATTTATACCGCCATGCCCAAACTTTTGGAGCGAAGCGGAAATTTTGATACGGGATCCATAACAGGACTTTATACGGTTTTGGTAGAAGGGGACGATATGAACGAACCTATTGCCGACACTGTAAGAGGTATTATTGACGGACATATAGTCCTGTCCCGTGAAGTTGCCATGAGAAACCATTATCCCGCCATAGATGTACAAGCCAGCGTCAGCCGTCTTATGCAGGCTATTACTGACGCAAGGCAGTATGAACTGGCAGGAAAGATGAGAAATGTCATGGCTACATATTACTCAAACTATGACCTAATCACTATCGGTGCTTACAAGAGGGGCAGTAACCCCAAAATTGATGATGCTATAGAGAGAATGGATAAAATAAATAAATTCCTCCGTCAGGGAGTTAACGAAAGTTTTACTTTTGAGGAAACATTGGCTCTTATGGAGGAGGCAATGAGCTAGGAGGAATTTCATGAAAAAATTTGCATTTTCCCTTTCAAAGCTTATGGAAGTAAAAGACCAGCAGCTTAGTCAGGAAAAAGAAAAGTTGGGAGAATTCCGAAGAAAACTTTCGGATCTTGAAAAAGAACTGGAAGAAAATCGCGTAAAACAAAAACAAACAAACAACTATTATGTTGCACAAATGGCAAATGGCGGTTTAACTGTGCCTGAAATACAAACTACAAAAAATTATATTCAAAGACTCAGAGATGAGGAACAGGATATAAAAGAAAATATTGAATATGCAGCTCAGGATGTGGAATTTCAGGTTAAAATGGTTGTGGAAATTACACAGGACATTAAAATTATGGAAAAACTCAAAGATAAAAAAATAGATGAATACAACAAGATGCTGCAAAAAGACCAGGAGCAGTTTATTGAAGAATTTATCAATACCGCCAAGCAGATGAAAAACGGTAATGAGGGATAAAACCCTTATTATATAATTTCAGCAAAAGGAGGTGAGAACTATGAATAAGATGAATAACATTATTCCGGGACTGCAAAATGTTACTTCCACAAAAACAGGAAATCAGAAAAACGTAGCTAAAAATCCGGCACTGAAAGAAAAATTTGAAGCAATATTAAAAGAAAAAACGGATTTAGGCCAGGTAAATAAAGATTCCATTTCTGCTGATGAAACAGAAACTGATGAAGAAAGCAAGGAAGTTAAACATTCGAGCAATTTTCAGGCTGCAATGGAACAGCTTATTGCCAGCATGAATTTACCCTCAGACATAAGTGAAGAACTTAAAAACTTTTTTGATTCAACAACTTTGACAACTGAGCAAATTGATGCAATAAATGGTGTTTCTACAG
>JAHHUB010000033.1 GCA_020024175.1 Oscillospiraceae bacterium
GTTATTATATTCTGTGCCGATGACCATTTATAAGTATTTTTACCTTTTTCATTATATACTAAAACTTCACCTACATAATTATTGGAACTGGTTGCCACAGCAAAATCTCCATTTTCACTTATATCCGCATTTATAATGGTTTGATCGAGTTCCATTTCCAAAAGCTGTCTGCTAAGAGAATGTATCTGCAATTTTCTTCCTCCCAAATCATAAAGCAAAATCTTGCCATTTTTAGATTCAGCTACAGGAATATTATATCCATGAGTAATATTTGAAATAGTTTTTCCTTTAGAATTGTAAACATAGTTATTACTGTCATTTAAAATTGCAGGCATTCCCCCTGCCTGATAAAATTTAATAGGTTCTCGACCTGCGATACCTACCGGAAAACCGGGACCGGAACCCATTGAAATCATTATATCATTTATTCGGGTTTTTATATCAAATTCTTTTACTTTTTCAAAAAGCAAATAAAATGTGAAAATTATTATGAACATAATCATCAAAATAAAAAAATGACGCGCCGCTCTTTTTCTGCTGCGTATTTTTCTGGCGTGTTTCAAATCATCTATTTGTCCCAATAATTTTCCCTCCCTAGTAAAAGACTTTATCTAAATAAAGTCCCTGTGATTCTGCGGTTTTGCCCGCCCTGCTTCTGTCTTTGCTGTCTATTATTTCCGGTATTTCATCTGGTTTTATCTTGCCCATAGACACACTGAGCAATGTACCCACCATAATTCTCACCATGTTGTAAAGAAATCCGTCGCCCTCTACAATAAATTTAACCATATCCCCTTCTCGTATTACCCGCGCGGAATAAATGGTTCTCACAAAATCTTTTACAGTAGTTCCGGCACTGCAAAATGCACTGAAATCATGAGTTCCTTCAAAATGTCTTGCAGCTTCGTCCATGATTTTATCATTGAGTTTATATTTATACTCCAAACATTTTTTGTCAAGAAAAGGGTCCCTGATAGTGCTGTTATGAATAAGATAAACATATCTTTTTCCATGGCTGTTATATCTGGCATGAAAGTCCTCAGGTACTTCTTCACATTCTTTTACCACAATATCAGCAGGCAGATTTACATTTAAGGCATTTATGATTTTATCGCAAGGTATGCTGCCATCACATTTAAAAGATACCGCAAAATCTCTGGCATGAACTCCCGAATCAGTTCTGGAACAGCCTTTTATATCATATCTTTTGTGAAAAACTTTTTCAATGGCATCCTGTAATTTTTCCGCCACAGTGGGTTTGTCTTTCTGTACCTGAAATCCGCAGTAATCAGCACCGCAGTAAGCTATTTTTATAAGTATGTTTCTCATATCAGAAAACCGTAGGCAAAGCAAGATTTAATCCAAAAATCCCTGCAGTAAATACAACCACCAAACCCAAAGCCACAAAATCTACAAAGGTAAACTTTAAAACTTTCATTCTGGTTCTGCCTTCTCCTCCATGATAACATCTGCATTCCATAGCCAAAGCCAATTCATCTGCTCTTCTGAATGAAGAAATAAAAAGAGGTATAAGTATCGGGATAAGTGCTTTTGCTCTGTCAACAATTCCGCCGGATTCCAAATCGGCACCTCTGGCTTTTTGAGCTGACATGATTTTTTCTGTTTCTTCAATAAGTGTGGGAATAAATCTCAAAGCTATTGTCATCATCATAGCTATTTCATGTACAGGAACCTTTATTTTTTTTAATGGTCCCAATAGCCTTTCAATGCCATCTGTCAATGAAATAGGTGATGTAGTATAAGTTAAAAGTCCAGTACCTGCTATAAGACAAATAATTCTCATAGACATAAGTATGGAAATTATAACGCCATCCCGATAAATATGAATAAATTTCCACTCAAACAATAATTCTCCGCTTTCTACAAAGAACATATTCAATACAGATGTAAAAATAATAATGGGAACGATGGGCTTTAAACTTTTAATAATCATATTTAAAGGAATTTTTGAAATCCAATAGCAAACAATCACAAATACTGCTCCAAAACCTACTGCTGCAATATTTTTTGCCAGAAAAAGTGCAATTATGTAAAGAAAAGTCAATGAAATTTTCATTCTTGGGTCCATTTTATGCATAGGAGAAGTTCCGGGAAAATATTGTCCAATGGTTATATCTTTAAGCATAATTTAACCCTCCTTTTTTTTAAGCAGTTTTAAAATACTGTCCCTTGCTGCTTCCACATTAAAAATACCACTGTCTATATCAAAACCTTTTTCGGATAAACTTCTGCAAATTTTAGTGATTTGAGGTATGGAAAGTCCAATATTTTCAATTTCCTTATTGTTTCTGAAAACTTCTTCCACAGTGCCAAAAGAAAATACCTTGGACTCATTCATAACCAAAACCTTTTCTGCAAATCTGGCAATATCCTCCATACTATGAGAAACCCAAATTATAGTTTTGTTTTTTTCTTCATGATATTTTTTTATAAGGTTGAGAATTACCTCTCTGCCATAGGGGTCTAATCCTGCTGTAGGCTCGTCCAAAATAAGCACTCTTGGTTCCATGGCAAGAACTCCCGCTATGGCAACTCGTCTTTTCTGACCACCTGAAAGTTCAAAAGGTGATTTTTCTATAAGTTCAGGGGCAAGTCCCACAGCTATGGCAGATTCAAAAACACGCTTTTCTATTTCTTTTTCATCCAGTCCCATATTTTTAGGACCAAAAGCAATATCTTTGTAAACAGTTTCTTCAAAAAGCTGATATTCCGGATATTGAAAAACAAGTCCAACTTTAAATCTGAAATCTCTGATTTTGGATTTATCCGCCCACATATCTTCACCATCTATATAAATTCTACCTTCAGTTGGTTCCAAAAGTCCGTTTAAATGCTGAATTAATGTAGATTTTCCCGAACCTGTATGTCCGATTAAACCTATAAATTCCCCTTCATTTATTTCAAGATTTACATCTTCTACTGCTATTTTTTGAAAAGGTGTTCCCATAGAATAAACATGGGTTAATCCTTCTGTTTTTATAACTGACATAGTTTTTAACGGCCTCCTAATAATTAGCTGAGTAGTTTCGCCAATTCTTCCACACATTCTTCTTCTGTAATAATATCGCTGCGGATTTTAACTCCTGCTTTTCTCAGTTCATAGGCAAGTTCCGTAGCCTGAGGAACATCAAGTCCCACTTTTTTTATTTCTTCCACATGTGAAAATACTTCTTTAGGAGTGGCATTATAAAGTATTTTTCCTTTGTCTATTACCACAACTCTGTCGCACTGAGCAGCCTCGTCCATATAGTGAGTGATTATAACTATAGTGATATGGTATTTTTCCCTGAGCATTTTTATGGTTTCCATAACCTCTTTTCTGCCTCTTGGATCCAGCATGGCAGTTGGCTCATCAAGTATTATACATTTAGGACGCATAGCAATTATTCCGGCTATGGCAATTCTCTGTTTTTGACCTCCTGAAAGTCTGTGGGGAGCATGGAGTTTATATTTTTCCATACGAACAGCTTCCAAAGCTTCATCCACTCTCTGCCTTATTTCGGCGGAGGGCACACCCATGTTTTCCAAAGCAAAAGCCACATCTTCTTCGACTACTGTGGCAACAATTTGATTATCGGGGTTTTGAAATACCATTCCAACATTCTGTCTTATGTCATAGACAGAATCTTCATCTTTTGTATTATAACCTGCCACTATACAGTCCCCTTCATTTGGAATCAAAATTGCGTTAAAATGTTTTGCCAAAGTTGATTTTCCTGAACCATTATGACCCAGTACTGCCACTAATTCCCCTTCTTTTATGCTTATAGAAAGATTTTTAAAAACATCTATGTTTTTTCCATCTTCATCTATATATGCAAAAGAAAGTTTTTTAGCGTCTATAATATTATTCGCCAATTTTTTCACCTCTCCAAATTGCAGTGCTTCCGCAAGGCAGTGTATATCCGCTGATTTTTACCGGTAAGCCTATTTCAGATGAAGAAACTGTTCCGCCATGTTCAGCGGCAGCTGTAACTCCCAGCAGATATTCCATAACAGATGCACTTAAACCTGTTGTATATGAATTGAGCAAGAGGAACAAGGAATCTTTTGTGAGAAGTTTAGAACAGAGTTTTGCCAAAGTATAAACCTGATCTTCCAGTTTCCAAACCTCTCCTCCAGGGCCTCTGCCGTAAGAGGGAGGATCCATGATAATTCCGTCATAGGTGTTGCCTCTGCGGATTTCTCTTTCGATAAACTTAACACAATCATCTACAATCCATCTGACAGGCTTATCTTCCAATCCCGAAAGCTTGGCATTATCTCTTGCCCAGCTAACCATACCTTTGCTGGCATCCACATGAACCACAGAAGCACCGGCCTTTGCACAGGCGAGAGTAGCTCCGCCTGTGTATGCAAAGAGATTCAGAATTTTTACTGGTCTGTCTGCTTTTTGAATGATTTCGGTCATCAAATCCCAGTTTACAGCCTGTTCCGGAAAAAGTCCGGTATGTTTAAATCCGGTAGGTCTTATGTAGAATTTAAGTCCTTTGTATTCTATTTCCCATTCTTTTTTCATTACCTGTGGTCTGTCCCAGCAGCCGCCCCCCTGCTGTGAGCGAATATATTTTGCATCATATATTTCCCATTCTTTTCCTTTTGGTGTATTCCACAAAATTTGAGGGTCAGGTCTGATAAGTCTGATATTTCCCCATCTTTCCAATTTTTCACCCTCTGAGCAATCAATTATTTCAAAGTCTTTCCAATCGCTGCTAATTCTCATATTTTCACCATCTTTTTATGCTTTTGCTACGTTTTTTATTTTATCGGCAATTCTGTTTGCTGTATTTTCGGCAGTTTCCTGCATATCTGCTTCTACCATAACTCTGACAAGAGGTTCTGTACCGGATGCTCTTACCAATATTCTGCCTTTATTGCCCAAAGTTTCGATTTCTTCGTTTATCACAGCCATAATATCAGGGTTTTTCTTGTAATTTTCTTTTATTTCATTGGTTACTTTTACATTTATCAAAATCTGTGGATATTTTTTCATAATCTTTTTAGCTTCATAAAGAGGTTTATTTATTTCGCTCAAAACTTTAATTAGCTGTATTGCAGAAAGCTGACCATCACCTGTTGTCATATAATCAAGAAAAATCATGTGTCCGCTGTCCTCACCGCCGAAACAGTGTCCATTTTTGAGCATATTCTCCAACACATGTCTGTCACCTACATTGGTAATTTCCATATTTATTTTGTTTTCTTCACAAAATTTAGTAAATCCCAAATTGCTCATAACAGTTACAACAGCGGTATTGTTTTTCAAAGTGCCTTTTTCACTCATATATTTTGACATAATTGCCATGATAAAGTCGCCGTTTACTATTTCACCCTTGTTGTCAACAGCAAGCACTCTGTCAGCATCTCCATCAAATGCCACACCTAAATCAAAGCCGCCGATTACTACTTTATCACAGATATTTTCAATGTGAGTAGAACCACAGCCATCATTTATGTTTATACCATTAGGAGCACAGTTTATAAGTTCGTAATTACAGCCCAGTCCATCAAAAATTTCTTTTGCAGTGGTACAGGAACTTCCGTTACAGCAATCCACCAAAACTTTCAGATTTGATTTAAAACCATCTAAAGAATTAATTATATGCTTAGCATATTCATGATGTGCGTCCTCATCCATACGGCATATACCGATTTTATCAAAAGTTTCTGCTTTGTATTCTTTTTTATTAAGTATAATATCTTCAATTTCCTCTTCTTCATCATCGGAAAGCTTATAGCCTTCACTTCCGAAAATTTTAATGCCATTGTATTCATATGAATTATGGCTGGCGGATATCATAATACCTGCATCAGCTTTATAAAGTTTAACCAGATATGCCACTGCAGGTGTGGGGATAAATCCCACTCTTATTACATCAGCACCCATGGCACAAAGTCCGCTTGAAACTGCTGTTTCAAGCATATCCGAAGATTTTCTTGTATCTTTACCAAGTATAACCAAAGGGATTTTTTTATCACTGTGTTCTTTAAGTACCATTGCAGTGGCTTTTCCTACAGCTAAAGCCAAATCACAAGTAAGCTCTTCCCCTGCAACTCCTCTAATTCCATCTGTTCCGAATAATTTACCCATATATTACTCCTTAAAATCAAATTTTAATTGCTCACTGTTTGTATTTTCCATTTTTATACCTAAATGTTCATAAGCCAATGGTGTTACACATCTTCCTCTTGGTGTTCTGCTTAAAAATCCCATCTGCATTAGGAAAGGCTCACAGACATCTTCCAAAGTTACGGATTCTTCTCCTATTGCCGCTGCCAAAGTTTCTATTCCCACAGGACCTCCGCCGTAATTTTTTATTATTGTTTCCAAAACTCTTATATCAATGGAGTCAAGACCCAGTTTATCTATTTCCAGTCTGTCCAATGCCACAGACGCTATTTTCTCAGTTATAACACCGTTGCCCATTACCTGAGCAAAATCCCTAACTCTTTTTAAAAGCCTGTTGGCAATACGGGGTGTACCTCTTGAACGCCTTGCAAGTTCCACAGCACCTTCCCTATCACATTCTATTCCCAAAATCCCGGCACTTCGTGTGATAATTTCTGTAAGCTGTTGAGGACTGTAAAGTTCCAGTCGTAAAATAACACCAAATCTGTCACGCAAAGGTGCTGAAAGCTGTCCTGCTCTTGTAGTAGCTCCTATAAGAGTAAATTTAGGCAAATCCAACCTTATGGAACGGGCTGAGGGACCTTTTCCGATAATTATATCCAGTGCATAATCCTCCATAGCTGGATAGAGTACTTCCTCAACACTTTTGTTAAGTCTGTGAATTTCATCTATAAACAGTATATCGTTTTCCGATAAATTTGTGAGCAAAGCTGCTAAATCTCCCTGTTTTTCTATAGCAGGTCCGGAAGTTATTCTGATATTTACATTCATTTCGTTGGCTATTATATTGGAGAGGGTTGTTTTTCCAAGACCGGGAGGGCCATACAAGAGCACATGGTCCATGGACTCACCTCTTTGCTTTGCAGCTTCAATAAATATTGACAGATTTTCCTTAACTTTGTCCTGTCCGATATATTCACTCAGAGTTTTAGGACGGAGAGAAAACTCGGTGTCATTGTCTTCCATCATATTTTCACGGGATATAATCCTGTTTTCAAAATCCATTTCCATATCCTGTAACCGCCCTTCTGTTTTTATTTCATAGCCAATGCTTTAAGTCCGTATTTAATAAGTTCTTCTGTGGACAAAGATTTATCTGCAGAAACCAAAGCAGATGCTGCCTCCGACTGAGAATATCCAAGAGCCACCAAAGCAGCAGCCGCTTCACCCATAGCTCCTCCCATAGGAGATACTGCAATACTGCCTTTGCCTGAACCTGTCATAACTTCTGCAATATCTGCATTTTTAAATTTATCTTTCAGTTCCAGTACAATGCGGGCTGCGATTTTATTTCCTATGCCACTGCATTTGGTAAAAGCTTTTGAATCCCCTGCCACAATAGCCAAAGCTATATCTTCTGGACTCATTTCCGACAAAATGGAAAGTCCCGCTTTAGCACCTACTCCTGATACAGTGGTTACCAATTTAAAGCTGTTTACTTCTTCACGGGTTTTAAATCCGAATAAATCTATGGCGTCCTGTCTTACATTCATATGTGTATAAAGCATTTCCTGTGCACCTATATCAGAAAGTGTATTATAAGTGGAAAGCGGTATCTGACACATATATCCCACTCCACCACATTCAATTACTGCCAAATTGGGTTCGGAATATGTAAGAATACCTTTTAAAGAATAAATCAACGAATTTTACCTCCCATAAGTTTCATATAATTGTTTAGTGCCGAACATGAGCTGTGTCCATGACATATTGCAATAGCCAAAGCATCGGCAGCATCATCGGGTTTTGGTATTTTTTCCAAATTTAAAATAACTCTGGTCATTTCCATAACCTGATTTTTTACAGCTTTTCCATAACCCACTACGGATTGTTTCACCTGAAGAGGTGTGTACTCATAAACAGGTACCTGTTTTTTCATAGCTGCCAAAATTATAACTCCTCTGGCCTGTGCCACCATAATAGCTGTTTTTTGATTTGTAGTAAAAAACAGCTGTTCTATGCTTATAGCTTCAGGGCTGTATTTATCTATAACTTCACATATACCGTCATAAACTTTTTCCAGTCTTATTTCAAAAGGCACTCCCGCATCGGTGATTACTGCGCCATAATCTATCATTTTAAATTTATTTTTATTGTAGTCCACAACCCCATATCCCACTATGGCATAACCGGGGTCAATTCCCAATATTCTCATTATATCAATTCTTTCGATTTTCTTAAATAAGGACAGTTAAGGCTCAAAAAGTCAAAACTGTCCGTTTATCATTATATCATAATTAATCCTTTGTAACAACATTTTTTTCAAATTAATTATAGATAAATACATATCAAAATACACTTGTTTTACGCATTTTTCGGCAAAAAATATCCCCCGTGATTAATCACGGGGGATTAGTTTTAACTTATATTAGTTAAGGCTCTTGATGTAATCATTAAATGTTTCTTCGTTCATAGGAGGAACAATTTCACCGCTTGCAATTTTGCCTTCAATTTCTTTAGCAGCGTTCAAAACTTCAGCATCTACATTCTTGTCGCTTGTTGGAGCAAGACCAAGGCAGCCTTCTTTGATACCATAAGAAAGATCTTCACCTGTTTTGAGTGTGCCTTCTTTTGCAGCATTAACAACATGGTACATAGCTGTTCCTACATCCTTAACAACAGAAGTAAGTACATTGTCAGGAGCAAGGTAGTTTTGGTCACGGTCAACACCGATAGCCATCTTGTTTTGTTCCTTAGCAGCTTCAATAACACCTACACCTACACCGCCTGCAGCGTGGAATACGATATCGCATCCGTCAGAGTATTGCTTGAGAGCAATGGATTTGCCCTTAGCAGCATCGCTGAAACTGTCTGCATATTGAACATCAACTGTGATTTCCTTGCCAAGTTCTTTAGCAGCGTAAGCAGCACCTGCTCTGTAGCCGTATTCAAACTGGTCAATGATAGCACCCTTAATACCGCCTACAAAACCGATTTTTCCTGTTTTAGTTGACTTAGCTGCAACATATCCTGCAAGGAAAGATGGTTCTTGTGCTCTGAATCTTACTGCAACCATATTGGAAGGAATATCAGTAATTTCGGAGTCAACATGGCAGTATATTACATCAGGGTTCTTGTTAGCTGCATCTGTAAGAGCGTCAGCCATCATGAAACCAATACCGAAGATGAGTTGGTTATTGGATTCAACAAGCATATCGAGGTTAGGGCCGTAGTCTGCTTCTTGTTTGGATTCAATGTACATAGGAGCAACGCCAAGTTCGCTTTCAGCTTTCTGGAGACCTTCCCAAGCGGATTGGTTGAAGGACTGGTCATTTACACCGCCTACATCTGTAACCATTCCGACATTATAGTCAGCGGATACAGGCATGCTGTCAGGAACAGATTCGGAAGAGCTTACTTCGGAACTGGATTCTGTTCCGGAAGGAGCAGAGCTGTTATCCTTAGTTTCAGATCCACAAGCTGCCATAGAAAGTGTCATAGCAGCAACTAAGAGTATGCTTAATAATTTCTTCATGTTTAAAACATCCTTTCAAATTTATATATTAATTAAAAATTAATATCAATTTAGTTGTAAATGCACAAATTTACTGCATACAATATAACATATTAAACAGAGATTTGCAATATTTTTATAAAATTTCGACTTTAAACCCAAAAAACAGGTTTATAAAATAGTTTTTTTGTTTTTTTTGTTTTATTTCTTAGTCATTGTTATTATTTTAAACCTGAATTTTATATTTTGCATGACACAAATTTAAACTTTTTATTATTAAAAAAGAATGTCAAAATCTATATTTCCGCTGGCGACATCGGCTTTTAACACTTTTATTCTTACATTGTCTCCCACTGTGAGAGTTTTTCCGGAGATTATATCTCTGTATGACATATCACCGTCAAATTCAAAGCTGCTGTTCTCTATATATTCGGGACGGCACATTCCCTCAACAGTATTGGGAAGTTCCACATATATTCCGAAGTTTGTAACTGATGAAATAATTCCGTCAAATTCTTCACCTATGTGATTTTTCATATATTCGGCAATATAGCAGTCATCGCAGTCTCTTTCTATATTCATGGCACGAACTTCTGTAGCACTTGCCTGTTTTGCGGCATCAGCGGCAAATTTTCTGTATTTCTTTTCGATATTTTCACGTTTCATGCCTGTTATATACCCTGACATAATTCTGTGTATGGCAAGGTCTGAATATCTTCTTATAGGTGAAGTAAAATGGGTGTATTTTTTCAGCACCAATCCATAGTGTCCCAAATTTTCATCGCTGTATTTTGCTTTTGACATGGAGCGCAGTATAGCGTTATTTACCAATTTTTCGTATCGTGTGC
This sequence comes from Oscillospiraceae bacterium, assembly GCA_020024175.1. Lineage (GTDB taxonomy): Bacteria > Bacillota > Clostridia > Oscillospirales > Ruminococcaceae > JAHHUA01. The sequence goes on from JAHHUB010000033.1 coordinate 10,454, forward strand.
CCTTTGCTTTGTTAAGAGCTGCTGCCAATGCAGAACAAGGACAGTCGGCTTTTATTTCCAAAGTATTTATTCCCAGTTTATTAAGAATTTCTTTCAGAGTAAAGATTTTTTCATCGGAAGGGCCTTCATGAACTCTGAACACAAAAGGCAATTCTTCACGAAGTGCAAAAGAAGCCGCCGCTTCATTGGCACAAAGCATAAACTCCTCTATTATATTTTCGCTGATTCCTCTTTCACGGGGAATAACATCTATAGCTCTGCCCTTATCATCCAAAATAATTTTGGATTCAGTGGATTCAAGGTTTACAGCACCTCTGGCAATGCGTTTTTTGTTGAGTATATTTGCAAGTTCTGCCATAAGGAAAATTTCTTTTTCCACACATTTATATTTTTCTTTGATTTCAGGGGGTTCTTGGTGGGCAAGAATTTGATTTATTTCACTGTAAACTCCTTTTACACGGGAACGGATAATGGTTTTGTCAAAATAATATTTTTCGATGTTGCAGTTTTCATCCAAAATAATTTTAGCGGAAAATGCCAGTCTGTCCTCTCCCTGATTTAAGGAACATATACCGTTTGACAATTCCTTTGGCAGCATTGGCACAACAGAATCGGCAAAATAAATAGAAGTCCCCCTCTTATAGGCTTCTTTGTCTATAGGGCAGTCTTTAAATACATAATAGCTGACATCAGCAATATGAACTCCAAGTTCCCAGCCATTCTCCAGCTTTTTAATTGAAACTGCATCATCTATATCCTTTGTGTCAGCACCGTCTATGGTGAATATAGTTTCATTGCGAAGGTCTTTTCTGACTGCAATTTCCTTGGGATGAATACCTTTTTCTTCAATTTCCTTTGCCTGTTCCAAAACTTCCTCGGGAAAATCCCTTGTTACGGAATTTGCCGCCAGCACAGCTTCACAGCAGTTTGCGGCAGAAGATGAACTTCCGAATTTTTTCAGCACTTTTGCCACATGGGAAAAATGGTCATTTCCATATTCATATATTTCGCAGAGAACTTTTTCTTTGTTTTCCACTTTTTTTATATCCGATTTTCTTATATCTATAGGGAGTTTAAAATCCCTGTCAGCCAAAACCTGACAACTGTTATGAGCTTTTATAATTGTTCCCGAAAATACATAGGGCAGTCTTTCCGTAACAGCAGTTACCATACCCTCATCAAGTCCGCCCCGTCCCGGAGAAACTGTAACATTTACTTTATCCCCGGGCATAGCACCTTTTAGGTATTTTCCGGGTACAAAAACTTCTTTTTCCGAATCAATCAGTTTTACGAACCCAAATTTTTCGTGTACTCTAATTACTTCCCCCACAACTGTGTTTTTGGAGGCTTTTACTGGACTAAAACCTTTGTCAGTTTTTATAACTTTTCCCTTTTGAATAAGACGGTCCAAAGTTTGATTAAATTCAAATAAATCTTTGCGTTTTATACCTGAGTCCTTTATCAGTTTTCGCATTGTAAGGGGATGTTTGCTTGACAAAAGCGTTTTCATAATTAAACCTTGTATATTCTTCATGGTAATCCTCCTTTTATTGAGGTAAATGTATTAAACTTCTTATTAGAATTATGATACCACAATATATGAAAAAAATATATATAAAAAAGTAAAGGTATAATCGATGTTTTTTTAGTAACTAT
>JAHHUB010000034.1 GCA_020024175.1 Oscillospiraceae bacterium
AATTTGTGTCAGCTTTAAAGATAATATCTCCGCCTTTGCCGCCATCACCACCATCAGGTCCGCCTGCTGCCACAAATTTTTCTCTGTGGAAAGTTACTGCACCATTGCCTCCGTCACCTGCTTTAACTTTTATTTTTGTTAAATCAACAAACATATTTTTCCTTTCTATCGGCATAATGCCGAATAATGATTTTCTGTCTTTACTATATTATTCATATAAACAATAATATATATTCCTTTTTTTAACAGAGAAAATATTCAAGAAAAAAACCCCAGCGAAGAAGCTGGGGGTTTTAAACTAGTTAGCAGGATAAATAGAAACCTTCTTGCGGTCTTTACCCATGCGTTCGAACTTAACTTTACCCTCAACAAGAGCATAAAGGGTATCATCGGAACCAATACCGACATTCAGTCCGGGATGGATATGTGTTCCTCTTTGACGAACTATAATGTTGCCTGCAAGAACAAATTGTCCATCAGCTTTCTTAACGCCAAGGCGCTTGGATTCGGAGTCTCTGCCGTTCTTTGTAGAACCAACTCCCTTTTTATGAGCGAAAAACTGAATATTAAGATTAAGCATTTACTTACACCTCCGTTATAATAACTTTAACATTTTTTCCGTAATTCTGACTGAGTAAATTAAGATGTAGGAACAGTGCTTCCATAAAGTCATAAGCTCTCTCGTCTGAATTTTGAGGCAGAGATAATATTATCTCATTCTCATTTACAGCAACATCTGCATTCACACCGATAATTTCCGTAATTCCGTTAGCACACAGCTCAACAGCGGAAGTAACGGCAGCACATACAATATCCCTGCCATTTTCGGCATAACCTGCATGACCGCTGATGGAAAATCCCACTTTGCGATTATTGCTGCATCGAAATTTTGCTGTAATCATGGTCTGTTAAGCGTTGATAGATGTGATTTCTACCTTTGTATATGGTTGTCTGTGACCCATTTTACGCTTGGAGTCCTTCTTAGGACGGTAGGTAAATACTGTAATCTTCTTTGCTTTACCGTTCTTGATTGCTTTTGCAACAACTTTAGCACCTTCAACAATAGGAGCACCTATTTTGAGGTCGCCTTCGTTGCCAACTGCGATAACCTTATCGAATACAACTTCAGAATCTGCTTCTACAGGAAGTTTTTCGATGAAGAGTGTATCGCCTTCTTGAACACGGTATTGCTTTCCACCTGTTTCAATAATTGCGTACATTTTAAGGCACCTGCCTCTTTCTATAATCTCGCTGTTGTCCGGGCGGCGAAAATCGCACTTAAATGCCTGCAACATGCGGCAATGATAATATTAGCATATTGTATAGTATTTGTCAACTATTTTACACAATATAAATTAAATTATTGTTTTAATTAAGCATATCAGGTTTTATTTTTGAATGTGTTTATAAAAATGCACAAAGTTATGTTTACCTGAATAAACTTTTGCATTAATTAAAATGGATATTCAGTTTAATTTATACTGTAAATCATTTATTTATCAAAAACGGCGTTTAACCATAAAAGTTAAACGCCGTATGCTAAACTGTTTCAAGTTTAATTATTCAGCATCTTCTGCTGTTTCTTCTGTTTCTTCGTTAGCAAGCAAAGCCTTTATGGAGAGAGAAATTCTCTTAGCATCCAAGTCAATTTCTGTAATCTTAGCTTCAACTTCCTGACCTATCTTCAAAACATCGGATGGCTTTTCAATTCTTTCGTTTGCAATTTGGCTTATGTGGATAAGACCATCAACCCCTGGAAGAATTTGAGCAAATGCACCAAATGCTGTCATGGAAACAATCTTAACCTTTGCAACTGTTCCTACAGGATATTGGTTCTTAATAATTTCCCATGGATTATCTTCTGTTTTCTTGTAACCAAGAGAGATTTTCTTCTTAGCTTCGTCAAGATCCTTAATGTAAACTTCTACTACATCGCCAACCTTAACAACTTGAGATGGGTGCTTAATCTTTGTCCAGCTAAGTTCTGAAATGTGAATCATGCCGTCAACTCCGCCCAAGTCAACAAATGCACCGAAGTCTGTAAGGGACTTAACTGTGCCTGTGAATTTTTGACCAACTTCAATATTTGACCAGAATTTTTCTTCAACAGCTTTTCTTTCTTCTTTGAGAACTTCTCTTACAGAACCAACTGCACGACGGCGTTGTCTGTTAATTTCAAGAATTTTAAATCTTACTGTTTGTTTGATGAATGGTGTAAGATCGTCAACTCTGTTCAAAGAAATGTGGGAAATCGGAATAAATACCTTTACACCGTTTGTAATAGCCAAAACTCCGCCCTTAACAGCTTCTGTAATAACGCCTTCAAGAATTTCTCCGGATTCAGAAGCTTCAACAATTTTTTCAAAGCCTGCCTGTGCATCCAAACGCTTTTTGGAAAGTGTTACAACACCTTCACCATCGTTTACTCTCAAAACGAGAAGTTTAAGTTCATCGCCTTTTTTTACAAGATCTTCAATTCTTGCTGTAGGATCATCTGTAAGTTCATCAAGTACAACATAGCCGGTGTGTTTAGTACCGATGTCAACAGTTATTTCGTTAGGTGCTATGCTTGTAACTTTACCTGTTACTATATCTCCATTATGTATTGGTTTCAAGGAGTCGGATTGTTCCAACATCTCCTCGAATGATAGATTTTCGTTTTGATTCATTTCGTTCATCTTGTTTCGTACCTCCTTAATTATCCACGACGGAGTGGAAGCTCCTGCGGTAATGCCAACATTAACTGCGCCTACAAAATCTTTCTTATCCAACTCATCTGCACTCTCAATTAAAATGGTTTTGCATTTACTGCTGCACACATCTCTCAACTTTGCAGTATTAGAACTGTGTTTTCCTCCGACAACTATCATAATATTTGATGCTGCCGCCAGTTGGGATGCTTCTTTTTGTCTCTCTGCCGTAGCATTACATATTGTATCAAAAATTAATGCGTTTGTACACACCTTTTTTACGATTTTTTTGCATTTTTCCCATTCTTCTAAATTAAAAGTTGTTTGCGCCACTAATATGACTTGTTTTTTGTTCAATTTCACTATATTATCAAGATTATCTATCAAAAAATCTTCGTTAATAAATGAAACATATTCACCTTTCCAAAAGCCTAAAATACCTTTTACTTCGGGATGTTCGGAATTTCCCGCTATTAAAAGCAATGTATTTCCATCATTATGGTCATATACAATTTTGTGGATTTTTGCCACAAATGGACAGGTAGCATCTATGTACTTTATATTTTTTTCGTTAAAATAATCGTAAACTTCTTTTCCCACTCCGTGAGAACGGATTATAACAGTAGCACCATCGGGAATATCTTCTTTTTTATCCACAGGACTTATACCTTTTTTTGCTAAATCATTTATAAAATCGGTATTATGGATAAGTTCACCCAAAGTAACTGCTTTTTTTTCTAAATCAAGTGCCTTGTATGTCATTTCCACAGCCCTGTTTACTCCAAAGCAAAATCCCGCTGTTTTACAAATTTTAATGTTCATTTTCACTTGACACTCCAATCAGAGAAAGCACACTTCCAAACATGATTTTAGTTGCAGTTTTAAGTTCTCTGGCATTTTGTTCTTCTGTAAAACCCAGTTTTTCATGAGGAATAACACTTCCGAATTTTACAGAAACTTTGGAGCGGAATTTTCCTTTGTTTTCATAGATAATTCCACAGGGCAGCACATCCGCACAGGTCATCTTTGCCACCAAAGATGCACCCGATTTGGGTCTTAGAGGATTTCCGTCCTTAGAGCGGGTGCCTTCCGGAAAAATCCCTACAATTTTGCTTTCTGCAATAAGTTTTACGGAATTGTCAATGGCAGAAGTATCTCCTGTGCCTCTTTCCACCGGGTATGCATTTACATGTCTGAAAATAAATGCCAAAAACGGATTTGTAAAAAGTTCCGCTTTTGCCATATAGTGAATTGGTTCTTTTACACCTCCGGCTAAAATAATAGGGTCTAAATTTGACAGGTGGTTGCAGATAAGAATATAACCTCCTCCATTTGGCACATTCTCACTGCCTGTGTATTCAATTTTATACCATATTCTGAATGCAAACATACAAATTGCTTTACAGATATTATAAAACATTTTCAGTCTTCTCTCCTATAATACTAATAATTTTATCAACGGTTTCCTGCTGAGTAAGATTTGAAGAATCAACCAAAACCGCATCATCTGCCTGTTTAAGAGGTGCTATTGGGCGGTTAGTATCATTTTCATCTCTTTTAATAAGGTCAGCTTTTACTTCTTCATAAGTGGTTTTCATGCCTTTTTCAATAAGTTCCTTGTATCTTCTTTGAGCTCTGATGTCAGGAGAAGCTGTCAGGAATATCTTAACATCGGCATTTGGCAAAATAACTGTACCTATATCTCTGCCATCCATAATAATATTGTTTTTTTGAGCAAACCCTCTTTGCACATCCAAAAGAAATTCTCTTACCTCTTTTATTGCAGAAACATTTGATGCTGCCATAGACATTTCGGGTAATCTTATATCATGGGACACATCTTCACCGTTTAAATATATTTTTTGTTCTCCGTCTATATATTTTAAATCCAAAGAAACTTCTTTAAGCTTTGGGGACACTGAATTTCCGTCTTTGGTATCAATGCCTTGTCTGTACATATAAAGTCCGATAGCTCTGTACATAGCTCCGGTATCAACATAAATATAACCTTTTTGTCCTGCTATTTCTTTAGCGATGGTGCTTTTTCCCGCACCTGAGGGTCCGTCTATTGCTATTGAAATCATTAAAACACTTCCTCACTGTTAATTATACTTTGTGCTGCCAAATATGCGGTGGAAAATGCCACTTGAAGATTAAATCCCCCTGTATATGCGTCCACATCTATAACTTCTCCTGCAAAATAAAGACCTTTTGTAAGCTTTGACTCCATAGTCTTGGGGTTTATTTCTTTTACATTGACTCCCCCTGCTGTAACAATGGCTTCATCAATACTTCTTAAAGCTGTTGGGGTAACTTTAAATCCTTTTATAATTTCACACAGATTTTGTCTTTGTTCCTTGGTAATTTGATTTACTTTGCACTCAAAAGGTATTCCGCTTAATTTGATTATTACAGGAATCATCTTTCTGGGCAGTAAATCTCCCAAACTGTTGGCAAAATCCTTGTTTATGTTGTTGTCAAAATCTCTTAACAGTCTTTTGTCAAGCTGTTCCATAGTAAGTCCCGGTTTTAAGTCTATCTTAAATGTGTAATCATCTATATTACCTTTCATATGGGCAGATGCACTCAATACCAAAGGCCCTGATATACCGAAATGTGTAAAAAGCATTTCACCCAGTTCTGAATAAACCGGTTTTTTCTTTTTGACATTATAAAGTGAAAGAGTTACATTTTTCAGAGAAAGCCCCATCATATCACGGCAGTAATCTTCTTTTGACACTACGGGAACCAATGAGGGTTTAGGCTCCACAATGCTGTGTCCTGCCTGTTTTGCCAGTTTGTAGCCATCTCCTGTGGAACCGGTCTGGGGATAACTTTTTCCCCCTGTGGCAATCAAAACATTTTTTCCGTGAACCTCTCCAACCTTTTCAAGAACTGCTCCTGTAACTTTGCCATCATCTAAAATAAGTCCTATACAGTTTTCGTTGTATCTGTCGATATTTCTGCCCTTAGCAAAATTATCCAAAGCATCCACAATATCCACTGATTTGTCAGAAACAGGAAAAACCCGATTTCCCCTCTCGGTTTTAAGCGGCACACCCAAATCTTCAAAGAAATTCATAGTATCCTGTGAGGTGAACCCGTTTATGGCACTGTACATAAATCTGCCGTTTGTATTTACGGATTTTATAAAATCATCGGGACTGCAGTCGTTTGTAACATTGCATCTGCCTTTTCCTGTTATCATAAGTTTTCTTCCCGGCCTTGGATTTTTCTCAATCAAAGCAACTGTTTTGTTTGATTTTGCAGCCAATCCTGCCGCCATAAGTCCGGCTGCACCTGCTCCTATTACTATTAAATCATAATTTTTCATCGGATATATCGTCCTCCGCTTTTTCAAAAACTTCGTATTCATCCCAAATTTTCTCAAGTTTTGAGTAGATTTGTTTTATCTGCTCTTTCTTTCTTATTCCTATAGCTGCCAAAAGAGAGTTTACAATGCTAAGAGGTGCCACCAATGAATCAGCAAAGGAATTCATATCATTTCTTGCTAAAAGTGCATAGTCGGCATTTTCTGCTATGGGTGAATTTTTCATATCAGTAAGTGCTATAACTTTTGCACCGTTTTCCTTGGCATAGTTTATGGCTTTTATGGTTTTTTTTGAATATCTGGGAAAACTTATACCCAACAGAACATCTTTTTCATTTATTCTGAAAATTTGTTCAAACATCTCACTGGTGCTGGATGTATTTACAAATTTTACATTGTCAAATATGTGATTAAAATAAAAATAAGCAAATTGAGCTACTGCCGCAGAAGAACGGCCTCCGATAATGTATATGTGGTCAGCCTGTATCAATGATTCTACAGTGCCATAAAAATCCTCACGGGAAACTTCTTCCGCTGTGGTACGAAGTCTTTCTATATCCTGGCTGATAACTCCCGCAAGTATATCATCACCCAATTTATAATTGCCTGCCATATCCATTCTTTGAACAGTGGTTAATCTGTTTTTTATAAGTTCTTCCAATGCCTGCTGAAGATGTGGATAACCGTCATATCCCAAAGCTACAGCAAAACGCACCACAGTAGATTCACTGACACCCACTTCCGACCCCAAAACTGAGGCAGTCATAAACGCCGCTTTGTCGTAATGATGGAGGATATATTTGGCAATAGCCTTTTGACCTTTTGAAAAATCAGACATTTCTTTTTTTATAAGCTCCAGCAAATCCTCTTTCAATACATTTCCACCTCACATTATCTGATAAAATTCTAATATTTAACATTATATATGTTTTCATATCTAAAATCAAGTATTTTACTTTTGCCGAAAACTAAAGGAGCTTCATATGAAACTCCTTGTTTTTGTATAATTTTTGTTTGTTTGATTTTACTTTAAGTACATAAATCCCATACAGTTCAACTCCTGAAAAGAGCTGAAACCACAGCTTTTATAGAAACTCAAAGTTTTTTCACTGTTGTCGGTGCTCAGAATTTTCTGATACACATGGCTATAAATTTTAAGCATTTCCTTTAAAAGTGCAGTACCTATACCCTGTCTTTGATATACCGGATGTACTATTATATCTTGTATATACAAAACAGAATAGTTATCTCCCACTGCTTTTATAATTCCCACAAGGTTTTTGCCTTCAAATGCCCCAATAACTTTCAAAGCATTTTCATAGGAGCCTTTCAGCATTTCGGGATTTTCAGTGTAGTTTGTCCATCCAACAATCTTGTACAATTCGTATATTTTATCAAAATCAAACTTTTCGTAAATTTTAATTTCTATATTTTCCATTCAATTATCCCTTTCTGAATTATTATTTTAGGGAAATTTTCTTTAAATAGAAAAGCATGGTAAAGTCAACTCCTATAATTTTATATCCACAACTCCAATAGCGGGAGGACTTAAAAACCTAAAAGGAAAACGTGTCATACCCACTCCTTCACAAGTGTGAATAAGACACCCGTCATAGGTTTTGTTAATTCCTCTTGTGTATTTTTTTGCCAATGTGGGAATATAAAGTTTTTCAATCACAGGGCATCTTATTTGACCACCATGGCTGTGCCCTGCCAAAACCAAATCACAGCAGCGATGAGTAAGTTCATCAACCACATCTGGGTGGTGTGTCAGCAAAATATTAAAAGCACCTATGCTCATAAGCTTATCACAGTTTTGAATATGGCTGAAATCCTCCCTTGACAGAGGTATAAGCCTTTTTTCGTTTTTTATATTTTCTCTGGTGGAAGAATCACAGCCAACTATATTTATATTTTCCTGCGGTAAGTATACATTTTCATCACGAAGCAGAGTAAATCCGCCTTTTTTTAGAATTCTTTCGTATTCTTTCACAAAGTTATAGCGAATTTCATGATTGCCTGTAACGGCATATTTTCCCAAAGGTGCTTTAATTCTCTTTAAAGCTCGGGAAATTTTATTTCTGTCAATACTGCATTTTTCCGGGTTGTCAATTAAATCACCTGTGAAAACCACAATATCTGGGTTTTGTTTTTTTATTTCACTTATAAGCCTGTTAAATTTATGCAGATTATAGTATTTTCCCAAATGCACATCGGTAAAATGTACAAATTTTATTGTTTTATTGGTATCAGTGGATGAATTACCAACTGAAATCTTTCTTTTTCTCAGCATATTAGGCTCTATATAACGGGCATAAACTGCAGTTGCCGCTACAGTTGTTCCCAGTAAAGCAAGACATTTTGCTGCTGTTTTCAAAATAAATACCTCTCTTTAAAATAAATCCATTGCTATTTTTATGAGCAGAAGCACCATTACCACCAATACAATGGGTTTTATAATTTTACTGCCATTTCGCAGTGCCAGTTTTGAACCTATAAAATTACCTAAAATATTAGATACAGCAGCCGGAATTGCCAAAGAATATACCACTTTTGAATTTGATATAAAAGTGGTTAGCGCTGCTATATTTGAAGCTAGATTTACAATTTTGGCATTTCCTGAAGCTGTCAGCATATCAAGACCTAAAAGTCCTGTGTATGCAAGCATCAGAAACATACCCATTCCGGGGCCAAAAAAGCCATCATATATTCCAAGGAATATTCCTATGGCACAGGAAATAAAAATTGTTTGAGTTTTTGTAAGATTTTTTTCCTTTGGTTTGTCAAAATTTTTGTTAAATACTGTAAACACCGCAATAAGGGGAACTAATATCAGCAAAACATATTTTAAATAGACCTCATCTATAACAAGTGCAAGTCTTGAGCCTATTGTAGACCCTGCAAAGGCACATATCATAGAGATAACTGCTGTAATTAGATGAAATCTTTTATTTTTTATATATACCAAAGTTGCTATGGAAGTTCCACAAGAAGATGCAAATTTATTTGTACCTAAAGCCATATGGGGTGGTATTCCGGCGGCATAATATGCGGGCAGAGAAATAAGTCCCCCTCCTCCCGCTATTGAGTCTACAAAGCCGGCCAAAAATACAGCTATACAGACGAATTTTACAGTTGAAATTTTAAATTCCATATTATAACTCCGATGATTATTTTATTTGAGAAGTGTGTTTTTCTCTTAAATAGGTGGATTCCAAGTCACTTAAATGAAGTTTAACCGCCATTGGGTATTTTTCATAAGCCAAACTTATGGCAAAGTTTCCAGATTTTGCACTGTCGTCAAATCCTCCCATATGCCATCTGATAGCCATAGCTTCAGAAGTTTTAAGACGCATAAATCTTTCTATAAGGAAAACAGATTTTTCACCATGGCCATAAGGAAAACTGTCTTCCACTGTATAATATGGTACTTTTTCCCATTGACCGGTTTCTTCGTTTTTGACATTGCGTGTGGAAGTTTTGTAAAACTGTGCTTTACACAAATCATGAAGAAGTGTACAGATTACCACGCTTTCCATATTGTCGGTATCATCAAAATGCTTATCCATATAGGTATTGTAAACGCTCAAACTGTGCATAACAAGTCCGTTTTCACAGGCACAGTGAAATTTTGTACTGGCTGGAGCAGTAAAGAAATCCGTCTTTTTAAGCCATTCCATCAGTTCTTTAGCACCTTCACGCTTTACGTTTTTCATGAATATTTCCTCGAATTTTTCGTGGTAATTCATATAGCAAAATCCTCCTTGGAAGAAAATTTATCTTATAACAATCCTCCTGCCGTTTTTCAATCCGTAAATACAGGGTTTAACATCATTGTAGTCACTTTCGGGATTGTTTGCCTCAGAAAATTTGCCTGAGGTAAATACAGTAACCAATTTTCCGTCAAAAAACTCTTTGTAACCATCTTCAAAAGCCTCATGACCTCGGATTATCATATCAATGCCGAATTTAGAGCAGAACTCATCAAAATCATCACGATAGAAACTGAATCTTCTCTTTTTAAAATCAATTTCATAATCTTCGGCAGGGTCGCTCCACATCATATTAAATGCGGGAGTATCGCCTTTAAAATCCAATAATTCTTCAGCATTTGAATTTAAATCCGATATAAATTTAAAATGACCGAACTTTGTTTTATCAGGTGTTTCCGATATGTTTTTAGGTCTGGGTATTCCGCCATGTGTAAGTAAATAAATCATATCTTTGTCATATACCACTGCCAAATTACAGAGTGAATCAAAAAAACTGTGATATTTTCTCAAAAGAGACATATCTTTTCCATGTTCTTTGAGCTTATTAAAAAGCATGGCAGTAAAATAGTCCTCATCGGTAGTACCGATATTTCTTCCTACACAGAGCTTGTATTCGTTTTCTGACAAAACTTTTCCCCCATCATGGTTTCCTCTCAGTAAGAAAATATTTTCAGGAAAAAGATATTTTAAAATCATAACAAGTTCAAGAGTTTTGAACATTTTATGACCTCTGTCCACATAGTCCCCTAAAAATATGAAATTTATTCTGTCCCCTCTCTGAACTTTTTCCAAAAATTCCACTCTTTCCAAAAAGTGCAGCAATGTAAGACTGTCACCATGCAAATCTCCCAAAACATAAGTTTCACTGTCTGTATTATCTGTAAAATAAATATTTTCACCCCATTTGCCATTTTCAAAGTTTCCTTTTAAATCCGCAAAAGATATATTTTCATGGGTGAGCCTGTTATTTACAGCACTTTCCTCAGCATTTTTTATTTTGATAAGTTCATCTATAAGAAAAGTTTCCAGTTCTTCCATAGTACTTATTCTTTTGTCTATGGATACATAATTTACTATATCCTCTGTTTTTATTTTGTTTTTCTCTGCTTTTCTTTTTAAAAGAAGCAATTTTTCCATATTATCCATTATAACAAACCCTCAGATTTTATAAATACTATCTCATTGTTTCTCTGATTACTCTAAGCATATTTCCATTGCAAATTTTGTCAATTTCATCATCAGTAAAATGCCGGCTTAAGGCATCAATTATCATCGGCATACCTGAGTAGTCCACAAATTCCAGCTCACCGCCTATGCCATCAAAGTCAGATCCGAAGCCCAAAGCGTCAATTCCGGCTTTATCCTTTATATAAATCATATGTTTTACAACAGAGTCAATGTCGGTATAATTTTCATTTTCGTTTAAAAAAGATGCATAGAAGTTAATTCCTACAATTCCACCTTTATTTCCCAAAGTTTTCAGCATATCATCAGTGAGATTTCTCGGGTGATTGCAAAGACTTCTGCAACAGGAATGGGATGCTGCAAATGGTTTTTTGCTGTATTTGGCAACATCGTAAAATCCACCGTCAGAAAGGTGAGAAACATCAATAATCATGCCAAGCTCATTCATTTTTTCCACCACTTCAATGCCAAAGGGTTTAAGTCCCAGTTTCATTTTGTCCTCTTCCCGTGAATTGGGGTAACCCAGGGAATTTTCGTAATTCCATGTAAATGAAATAAGTCTTACACCATCATTATAAGCTTCAATTAATCGGTTTATATCTCCATTTAATGGTACACCGTCCTCAATGGTAAGTATACCAGACATTTTGCCTGCAGCTTTATTTTTCATAATGTCATCATAATTATATGCGGGCATTATGTAGTCCTTATTTTTTTCCATTTCGGTTTTATAAACATTTAAAGCTTTTTTGTAAAATTCATAAGCTGACTTTGGAATAGGTTCAGGTTCTCCGCAATGTGTGGGGATAAAAATTGCAAAAAATTGTGCCAAAGCATCACCTTTTTGCAGTTTTTTAACAGAAATTTGACCTTCGTAGTCATAAAGTTCCTTAGGAGTTTTTGCTGTAGTTATAGCACCTATTGTATCACAGTGCATATCTATAATTTTCATTTTTAGAACATTCCTTTCTGTTTAACCATTATTATAACAACATATTACCTTGTAATCATATTACAAATTCAGCAATTTGTCAAAAGAAAAATAGGATTGTAATTATAATTTGTTATTTATTTTAAAAAACAACTATTATATAT
>JAHHUB010000035.1 GCA_020024175.1 Oscillospiraceae bacterium
CTGTGTATCTTTACCGCAAAAAGAGCGAGGGCTTTGATGAAAATACCGAACTTAGCAAAAAACTCACTCAAATCCGCCTGAATGTATGGAATAAAATTTGGCTTTTGTCATCTTACACTATGGCTTTGATGAGCATAGACTTTTTATTTATGAAAAACAATCCTGTTTTATTTACAGTTTTAACTGTGATTATAACAATATTTATGGGTGTATTTGCAGTGACAAATGAATTTTATGTGAGAAAATTGCAGGAAAAGCTGACAGAAAACAGAGAAAACACATGGTATAAAGATGAAGATGACTACTGGGTATTTGGTTCATTTTATTATAACCCCAATGACAGTCATTTACTTGCAAATAATCGTACAGGGGTAAATACTACCGTTAATTTAGCAAAACCTATGGGAAAGGTATTAATAATTGTATTTACAATTTTAATTATATATTGCCCGATTTTGATAGGTTCACTGGCTTTGGAAAATAAAGCGGATATTAAACTTCAGACCAATGGAGAAGAAATTTGCTGTAATGTGATAAGCACTAACTACAAAGTAAAAATAACAGATATAGAGGAAACAGAACTTTTGCAAAATCTGCCAAAAGGTCTTTACAGAGTAGCAGGCAGCGGTATGCCTAATTTGTATAGCGGAAGATTTTCAGCAAAGGATATGAATAATTTAAAACTTTTAGTCGATCCTAATACAGCACCTTATATATTAATAAAAACAAAAGAGAATATATATTATCTTTTTGGAACAAGGGACAGTGAGTATACAAAGCAGATATATGAACAGTTACATAAAGCTGTAAGAAATGAATAATGGAAATTTTTACTCAGAATTAAAAAATTCATAATGTATTTTTCAGTATTTTGCAGAGAAAATTTAATTTTATAAGATATAAAACACCTGAAAGCATAATCAGTTATAGGCTTTCAGGTGTTTTTTGTATGTATGATAATTATAATACTGCTGACATTGATTTATAAGGCATAAAACAGTCAGTTTGATTTTATTAATTAAAATTTTTCAGAAATTCTTCAGTGATTTTTACGGCATAATTGTATTTTTCGTTGCAGTCATCATTGCTGCTGCCCACAATAAAGTAGTAAAACTTAATTTTAGGTTCTGTGCCTGAAGGTCTTACCATAACAGTGATGTCATTGTCCAAAACAAGTTCTACCATATTGGTTTTAAGTTCATCTTCTTCTAAATAATCCTTGTGAGATAAAACTTCAATATCACCTAAATATGCAGGAGGGGCTTGGTGGAGTGAAATCATAATCTTTTCCATAATTTTTTCACCACTTGCACCTTTAAATTCAAAGCTTTTGGATTTGGTGAAGTAATATCCGTATTTTTCATAAAGGCTGTTTAATACATCAATAAGAGATTTGCCCTGTGATTTAAAATAAGCAGCCATTTCAGCTATATTTGCAATAGCACAGACTGAGTCTTTATCTCTGGCAAGGTCAGTGGTCAAATATCCACAGCTTTCTTCAAATCCCATAAGGAAATTTTCCAGTCTGTTTTCTCTTTCAAGTTTTTTCATGTATCCACCGATATTTTTAAATCCTGTGAGAACTTCTTTTACCCGTACGTTGTAATCAATGCCGATTTTATCACAGAGTTTTGAAGAAACTACAGATTTTACAATAACAGGAGTTTGCGGCATAAGATGTCTTTCAGATTTAATTTTACAGATATAATAAGTGAGCAGTTCACCGATTTGATTTCCTGTCAAAACAGTGTATTCATCACCGTTTTTAATAGCAACACCTGCTCTGTCGGCATCTGGATCGGAAGCTATAAGCAGGTCAGCACCTACTTCCTGACAAAGTTTCAGTCCTTCTGCCAGTGCCTCTTTCATTTCAGGATTAGGATAGGGGCAGGTGGGAAAATTGCCGTCAGGATTTTTCTGACTTTCAACTACATGAATGTTTTTAATTCCCATTTTGTTTAAGATATTCATAATAGGAACATATCCAGCTCCGTTTAATGGAGTGTAAACTATGGATATATCCGATTTTTGGCTTATTTCTTTATTTAAAAGGCTGTCATAGGTTTTGTCAACAAAACTGTTGGCAAGGTCTTCACCTAAATATACAATTTTGCCTTCATCAACGGCTTTGTTAAAATCACAGTACAGAATATCAGAAAAAATATCCAATTTTTCTATTTCGGAAAGAACAGCTAAAGCGGTTTGTTCATCAATTTGACAGCCTTCATTGTTGTAAGCTTTGTAGCCATTATATTCAGACGGATTATGGCTGGCAGTTATAACAATTCCGGCATCGGTTTTAAGCTCCCTTACAGCATATGACAAAATAGGTGTGGGCTGACGCTGTCTAAAAAGATATACTTTTATTCCATTTGCACAAAATACATTGGCAGTGATTTCCGCAAATTCTTTTGACATATTTCTGCTGTCATAAGCTATGGCAACAGAACAGTTTTCCTTAATTTTGTTTAAGTATTTGGCGTAGCCCTGTGTAGCTTTTGCTACAGTGTATATGTTCATTCTGTTGGTGCCTGCACCTAAAATACCGCGAAGTCCTGCTGTACCAAAATTAAGACTTTTGTAAAATCTTTCAAAAATTTCATCTGGAAAATCTTTAATTTTCATAAGGTCATCACAGAGATTAAAATCTTTTACATTGCTGCACCAGATATTGTAAGCATTTAATTCTTTGGAATTTGACATATAAAAATCCTCCTTTTAGATATAAAAAACTTTGTTTTTATTATATAACAAAGAAATGAATTTTCATAGCATATTTAATAGATAAAAAAAATAATATTTTAAAATGAATAAAATAACAAATAAAACCCATTAACATATGATTTTATAAGAAATTTTATGTATAAATGAATAAAACAGCGAAAATTTATAATATTAATACAAAGAATTTACATTTATTCAGAAAAATTTTGGTTGACTTTTTTTAGAAAAAATGTATTATATATAGTGACAGAGCGGTGAATAACACCGTAATTTAAAATTAAAAAAGGAGACGACTAAAATGGGAATAAACCTGAGCGGAAGAAATTATCTTAAATTATTGGACTACACATCACAGGAGATCAGATATCTTTTGGACTTGTCAAAGAACTTCAAAGATATGAAGCGTGCAGGAGTACCACATAGATATTTGGAAGGCAAAAACATAGTGCTTTTGTTTGAAAAAACATCAACAAGAACTCGCTGCTCATTTGAAGTAGCAGGAAGAGATTTGGGAATGGGAGTTACATACCTTGACCCAGGAAGCAGCCAAATGGGCAAGAAAGAAAGTATTCCTGATACAGCAAGAGTTTTGGGAAGAATGTATGACGGTATAGAATACAGAGGATTCAGCCAGGAATTGGTAGAAACATTGGCAGAATACGCAGGTGTACCTGTTTGGAATGGTCTTACAGATGAATTCCACCCAACACAGATGCTGGCAGATATGCTGACTATTGAAGAAAAACTCGGAAGACTCAAAGGTGTTAATTTTACATACATGGGTGATGCCAGAAATAATATGGGCAATTCCCTTATGGTAGTTTGTGCAAAATTGGGTCTTAACTTCACAGCTTGTGCTCCTAAGGAACTTTTCCCAGCAGAAGATCTTGTAGCTAAGTGCAGAGAAATTGCTAAAGAAAGTGGTTCTACAATTACACTTACAGAAGATGTTAAGGAAGGTACAACCAATGCTGATGTAATTTACACAGATATTTGGGTATCCATGGGTGAACCGGATGAAGTATGGGAATCCAGAATCAAGATGCTTAAACCATATCAGGTAAATGCTGCTGCTATGGCAAATGCTAAGAAAGATGCTATATTCATGCACTGTCTCCCATCTTTCCATGATACAAAGACAACAATCGGAGCTGAAATTGCTAAGAAATTCGGTGTAACAGAAATGGAAGTAACAGACGAAGTATTTGAAAGCAAACAGTCCGTTGTATTTGATGAAGCTGAAAACAGAATGCATACAATTAAAGCTGTTATGTATGCAACTCTTAAATAAGAGCATAACTATTTAAATTTAAGAAGCAGAGGAAAATTTATATGCAAAAGAAAAGAATTGTAATTGCTTTGGGCGGAAATGCTTTGGGAAACACACCAAAGGAACAGTTAGAACTGATAACTGAAACCGCAAAACCCATAGCAGATCTTATTGAAGCCGGAAATCAGGTAATTATAGCTCACGGAAATGGTCCCCAGGTAGGTATGATAAATCTTGGAATGAGCACTGCTGCCAATGCAGGAGCAATCAAATCGGATATGCCTTTTCCAGAGTGCGGAGCCATGAGCCAGGGATATATAGGTTATCATCTGCAAAATGGAATTCAAAATGAACTTTCCGCACGCAAAATAGCTAAAAATGTGGCAACAGTGGTAACTCAGGTGTTGGTTGATGAAAAAGACCCAGCATTTAAAAATCCCACAAAGCCCATAGGCGCATTTTATACAAAGGAACAAGCCGATAAAATCGCAGAAGAAAAAGGTTATATAATGGTGGAAGATGCAGGAAGAGGCTACCGTCAGGTAGTACCTTCACCAAAACCTGTGGATGTAGTGGAAAAAGAGGTTGTAAAAACCCTTGTTGACGCAGATAATGTGGTAATAACAGTGGGCGGAGGCGGAATTCCGGTAATCAGAAAAGATGGAAAATTAGTTGGAGTACCTGCAGTTATAGATAAGGATTTTGCATCTGCTAAAATTGCCGAGCTTCTTAATGCGGATATGCTGGTTATTTTGACAGCAGTTGACAGAGTAGCAATTAATTTTGGAAAGCCAAATCAGCAGCTAATTGAAAAAATGACAGTTGCAGAAGCTGAAAAATACTGTGAAGAAGGACATTTTGCCCCAGGAAGTATGCTGCCTAAGGTAAAAGCAGCAATCAGCTTTGCAGAAAAAGGCGGAGAAGCAGTAATTGCATCTTTGGAAAAAGCAGCTTTAGCGATAAAAGGCGAAAGCGGAACTAAAATAATCAAAAAATAATTAAAATATTATGAGTTCGGTGAGAAAATTTGCCGAACTCATAAAATTAAAATGACGAGGTAAAACAATATGTTTAATATGCCAAAATATCATCATCCTGATTTTACACAGCCTATTTTTGTCAATGCTCCCGATGCAAAATGGGAAATTGCCGAAAAGGACGGTGTGGCTCCAGAATATTATCACAGCACATCCATGTATCCCGAATATTTTAAGATTAACGGCAAATGGGTTTTGGCTGAAGAAAGCCGTATGGACTCCAGTGTTGTTCTTCGTGATGACGGACACCTTGATGTTGTGGAAAACAGAAATATTAAAAAAGGCGATAAAGTAATTCAGGGTCGTACAGAAAAATGCGAAGAGGGCATTTATATGCACTGCAATGGTTTTTCTGAAGAAAAAGAAACTTTGGATGACCAATTTGTATTCCGTCAGGGCAGAAGCCGTGAAACATCTTACGCAAAGGATTATGATACCCTTATTGACTTGCTTAAATATGAAAAAGCAAACGGTGGTAATGTTCTTTGGGTAATGGGTCCTGCATTTTCTTTTGATGCAGGTGCAAGAGCAGCTATGCAAGCTCTTGTTGAAAACGGCTATGCACAGGGACTTATGGCAGGTAATGCTTTGGCAACACATGACCTTGAAGGTGCTCATCTTCATACAGCTCTGGGTCAGGATATTTACACACAGGTTTCTCAGCCTAACGGCCACTACAACCACCTTGATGTTATCAACAAGGTTCGTCGCTGCGGAAGTATTCCTAAATTTATTGATGAATACAAAATTGACAACGGCATCATTTATAGCTGTGTAAAGAACAATGTTCCTTTTGTTCTCACATCTTCCATCAGAGATGACGGTCCATTGCCTGAAGTAATTCATGATGCTTATGAAGGTCAGGCTCAAATGAGAGGACTTGTCAAGAAAGCTACAACAGTTATTTGTTTGGCTACAATGCTTCACACTATTGCAACAGGAAATATGACACCTTCTTTCAGACAACTTCCAAACGGTGAAATCAGACCTTTGTATCTCTATGTTGTTGATGCTGACGAATTTGTTGTAAATAAGCTTATTGACAGAGGCAGCCTTGCTGCAACAACTATGGTAACTAATGTACAGGACTTTATTACTAAAGTCGCTAAAGGTCTTGATCTTATTTAAGGAGAGATGAATATGGGTATTAATGTAAAAAGCGAAATCGGGACACTTAAAAAAGTAATGCTTCATCGCCCCGGCAAAGAATTGGAACATTTAGTCCCAGATACATTGGAAAGACTTTTGTTTGATGATATTCCATATCTTTACGGAGCACAGTCAGAACATGATGAATTTGCAGGTGTTTTGAGAGAAAACGGAGTAGATGTGGTTTATCTTGAAGACTTGACAGCTGAAGCTATTAAAACCAGTGCTGAACTGAGAGAAAATTTCATCAATGATGTAATTAATGCCAGTGGAGATGTGGCATCTTGCTATAGTAAGGAACTATTTGAATATTTGGATTCCATAAAAGATGAAAAAGAATTGGTACTTACCACTATGGCAGGGGTTGACTTTAAGGAAATGGGAATTAAAGACAGAAATCCTCTCACAAGTCTTCTCTCGAAAGATGAAAGATTTGTAATGGAGCCTATTCCTAACCTTTATTTTACAAGAGACCCTTTTGCTTGTATAGGAAATGGTGTAAGCCTTAACAAAATGTACTCCGTAACAAGAAACAGAGAAACAATCTACGGTAAATATGCCCTTACATATAACCCGGATTACAAAGGTCAGGTGCCATTTTATTACACACCTGATGAAGTGTTTAATATTGAAGGGGGAGATATTCTCAACCTTAATGCTCATGTGTTGGCTGTAGGTATTTCTCAGCGTACAAAACCGGAGGCTATTGAAAAATTGGCACAAAATATTTTTAGCGACCCATCTGCTGAAATAGATACAATTTTGGCTGTAGATATTCCTCCTATCAGAGCATTTATGCACCTTGATACTGTATTCACACAGGTTGACTATGATAAATTTACGGTTCATCCCGGAATAATGAGAACACTTCGTGTGTTTGAACTTAAAAAAGGTGATAAACCGGGTGATATTAAGGTTAAAGAATATAATGATATTCCTTTTGATCAAATCCTTGCCAAATACTTGGGCGTTGAAAAAGTAACTCTTATTCGTTGTGGTGGTGATGACCCAATAGCAGCTGAAAGAGAACAATGGAATGATGGTTCCAATACACTTTGTATTGCTCCCGGTACAGTTGTGGTTTATGATAGAAACTATGTAACAAATCAGCATCTTATCGACAACGGAATTAAGATTCTTAAAATCCACAGTGGTGAACTTTCAAGAGGACGCGGTGGTCCACGCTGTATGAGTATGCCTCTTTACAGAGAAAACCTCAAGTAACATAAAAAAATACCT
The DNA here is from genome assembly GCA_020024175.1 of Oscillospiraceae bacterium. Classification (GTDB taxonomy): domain Bacteria; phylum Bacillota; class Clostridia; order Oscillospirales; family Ruminococcaceae; genus JAHHUA01. The sequence continues at coordinate 7,420 of JAHHUB010000035.1, forward strand.
GACAGTTTAAACTGTCAGGTATTTTTTATGTTATATTTTATACTTTTGAACATCTATTTAATTGACATAACAGAGTGGTTAATACATCATTTAAGTTTGATAGAGCTGTAATCTGTGGAATTGTCAGCTCCTACTTTTTTGCGGCTTTCTTCAAGAAGAACTTTAGCTTTTTCCACACGCTGGCGGTGTCCCAAAAATTCATTGGAACACTCAATGGCAATGGCTAAAAGAAGAAATTCCACCATAGAAATTGCAGAAGTCAGTGAATTATAAAATACACTGCTTTCTGAATTGCAGGTAAGTGTAGCCAAAGAAACACGAGCAACAGCAGAGTTTATACTGTCAGTAAGACATACAATTCTTCCGCCGATACTGCTGAGATAATCTGCAAATGTTATAATATTCTTTGAATATCTAGGGAAAGTGATAATAAAGAAAAGTTCATCGGAAGTTAAATTTGCAGTGGCACTGATGATATTTCCTGTAGATGCAGCATCAATTAGGCTGGATGAAAAACCAACCTGTTGCAGACGGTAATTTAAAAACTTAGCTACAATATCAGTTCCGCCATGAGAAATAATATAAATATGTTTTGAAATTTTAATTTGATTAATAACCTGTTCCACAGCGTTGTAATCTAGGTAACGATATGTCTTATCCAAAGCATTTTTTTCACGGTTTATAATTTCTTCATAAGGCTTGTCTTCATCGCTTAATTTGCTTAAAGATGAAGCAATTTTATCATTGGGAGACATTCTCATTTTTATGTTATTTTGAAGCTGCTTTTTAAAGTCCATATAACCGTTAAAACCTAATTTTGAGCAAAAACAAAGTACAGTAACCTCAGTGGTTTTTGCAGCAGCAGCAACTTCTTTTAAAGGCATAAAGCAAGCAGTGTCGCTGTTATTTAAAAAATAATCAGCGATTTGTTTTTGAGTTCGGCTTAATGTAACATATTTTTCTTGTATTATATCTAAAACGTCCATAAAATCACTCCTATTCTTACGGATACTTGTATCCCACTATATTTATTTTAAATATTATAGCATAAACACTTAAAAAAAACAACTTTTTTATAGTAAAATAAATAAAAATTAAAGTATTTAAAAACAAAGGGGACTATATTGAAATAGTCCCCTAAATAAAGCTTTAATTTATATTACTTCATTGAATTTTCGTAGGATTCAATCATTTTCTTAACCATTTGACCACCAATACTTCCGGCTTGACGAGATGTGAGGTCACCATTGTAACCTTCCTTGAGGTTAACACCTACTTCATTGGCACATTCCATCTTAAACTTACTCATAGAATCCTTAGCTTCAGGAATAACAGGTTTTTTAGACATAATATAAACTCTCCTTAAAATTTAAATTTATTTTGTGTTTGCAATAGTATTGTACGCAGTAAATTTTAAAATATAATATAAAAAAATTGGTAATTTTAAAATTGGACAATAAATTTATATCAAATAAAATTTTATAATGCTGTAAATAACTGTGCCATATCTCTGTTTTACTTAGAATGGGGAAAAATAATTATAAATACTAAAAATACAGGTGTTTAAATTTATAATATTACAAAAGCTTATGTAATGCAAATATATCAAATTATACGGGTTTTAGTAAAAACTGCCTTCATTTTTAATTTTATAAATATATGTAATATTGAAAGGAGAATAAAAAATGTCTGATTTAAATACTGTGGAGGATACACTGTTTGTACCTATGCTAGGCAGAATTTATACAAGTGAAAATTTTCCGCAAATTCTATGTGATAAAAAAGCATTGGAGTTGAAAGAAAAGTTACCTAAAAATATAAAAGGACAGAACACTCAAACCCAATATACATTGATGGCTGGTGCTGTGCGTTCAACTAATATGGATAGATATATCCAAGATTTTATAAAAAGAAATCCATCGGGTATTATTGTAGAATTGGGATGTGGTCTTGAAACTGCTTTTTACAGAAATGATAATGGAAAAACTTTGTGGTATGAGGTAGATTTACCAAATGTAATAAAATATCGAAACGAGATTATCGGAACACATAATCGTGATATATCTATAACAGCAGATGACTTTGGAAATGAATGGATAGAAAAAATACGCAAAGATTATCCAAATACACCTATACTTGTTACTGCAAGCGGATTATTTTATTACTTTAAAGAAGATAAAGTATTAAACCTTTTTCAAATATTAAAAAATTACGGAAATGTGGAAATAATCTTTGATACAGTAAATTCAAAGGGTATGAAAAGAATGAGCAAATATATGAAACAGGTGGGTCACTCAGATGCAACCATGTATTTTTATGTAGACAGTGGTAAAGATATGGCTGATAAAATAGGGGGAAAACTCCTCAAAGAAGAGCCATATTATGCACATACACAAAAACAAGGTTTGAAATTTATAACATCGACTACTATGAAATTATCCGACTATTTCAATATGGTTAAAATGATACATATCAGTTTAAATGGGTTATAATAATGAAGTAATTTTATAATTGAACTTACAGGAAAACAGTTTACTGATTTTGACAAAGTAAATTGCTTTTAAACCACTTGGAAAATCACTCAACTTATGTATTAGGTCTATTATTTTAATATTATTGTATCACTGCAAATTTATATTTAATAAAAATAAATTTGCAGTATTCTTTTTATAAATAAAGTGGACTTAAAAAGAATATTATGATAAAATAATAAAAGCAACTTGTATAAAAGGGGACATAAAATATGAAACTGCTTTTTTTAGGGGATATTGTAGGCAAAGGTGGCTGTGAAGCTGTCAAAAGACTTATTCCGGATTTTAAATTTAAAAATAAAATAGATGTAGTTATAGCCAATGGTGAAAACTCCGCAGAGGGCAACGGTATTTTGCCTTCCAGTGCTGATGAGATATTAAGTTCCTCTGTAGATTTGATTACAACAGGAAATCATGTTCTTCGCCGCAGAGAAATTTATGATATGTTGGATGATGAGAATTCCCTTATCCTAAGACCGGATAATTATCATGAAGATGCTCCCGGCAGGGGAGTAATTACTTTGGATTTTCTGAAATATAAACTTTGTGTAATTAATTTACTGGGAAATGTATATATGGATTATGTAAAAAATCCTTTTGAACATATTGATAAAATTTTGGAAAATGTAGATACCAAAAATATTATATTGGATTTTCACTGTGAAGCTACCTCGGAAAAACTTGCTATGGGACATTATTTACGAGGCAGAGTCAGTGCTGTATTTGGAACTCATACCCATGTTCCCACAGCGGATGAACGTATTTTCCCGGAGGGAACCGCTTATATAACTGATGTAGGAATGTGCGGAGGAGAAAATTCCATTTTAGGAGTTAAAGCGGAAAATGTGTTGAGAAGATTTAGAACCAATCTCCCCACAAGATTTGAAAGTGATAAGGAAAACTGTACAATAAACGGTGTTTTGGTAGAAATAAATACAGATACAGGTAAAGCTGTAAGCATAGAAAGAGTTTTACTAAAATAGCCACTAAATAAATTTCCATAAATTTGAAAATAACTCTTGACTTTTACCAAAAAATGTAATAGAATAATGTTAGTGGAAAAATATGTAATTAATTTCACGAATAATGACTACATTAAGGAGAGTAAAATCATGGAAATCTTGAAAGTATCATCAAAATCAATGCCAAACTCAGTTGCAGGTGCAATTTCAGGCGTAATCAGAGAAAAAGGCGCAGTTGAAATTCAGTCAATAGGCGCAGGAGCATCTAATCAAGCAATTAAGGCAGTAGCTATAGCCAGAGGTTATCTTGCCCCATCGGGAATAGATTTAGTATGTATACCGGCTTTTTCCAACATAACCATTGACAGCGAAGAACGCACAGCATTAAAGCTTATTGTATCTCCTCGCTAAAAAAATTAAAATAAGATCCCCTGTATATGCTCTTATATTAATTTAAAGGCAATATACAGGGGATTTTTGTTTTTTATAATTAATCACATTAAATTAATAAAATTCAAAAAAACATTGCAATAACAGGTAGAAATGTGTATAATAATATAATATGGTAAATATATTATCAGAAAATATAAAAAATTATTTTGCAATGAATACAATAATGAAAAGCAAAATGACGGAGGTATATATTATGTTGGATATTAATCTTTTCAGAACCAATCCTGATTTAATCAAAGAAAATATAAGGAAAAAGTTCCAAGACGAAAAGCTTGTTATGGTTGATGAAGTTGTGGAAATGGATAAGGAATTCCGTGCAGCTAAATCAAGATGTGATGAACTTAGAGGTCAAAGAAAATCCATAAGTAAGCAAATTGGTGCATTTATGGCACATGGAAAAACAGAAGAAGCTGAAGCTGCCAAAAAACAAGTTACAGATATGGCTGACGAATTGGACAGACTGGATGCCAGAGCAGAGGAACTTACACAGGAAATTCGCAAAAGACAGCTTGTAATTCCTAATATTATTGATGAATCTGTTCCAATAGGAAAAGATGACAGCGAAAATGTGGAAATTGAAAAATTTGGTGAACCTGTTGTGCCTGATTTTGAAATACCTTATCATGTGGAAATTATGGAAAGCTTTAACGGTGTTGACTTTGACAGTGCCAGAAAAACCAGCGGCAGCGGTTTTTACTACC
>JAHHUB010000036.1 GCA_020024175.1 Oscillospiraceae bacterium
ATATATAAATGAGATATTGTTATAAAAAACAATTAAGCAATCTTTAAATACACTGGTTTGTGTTTAATTTTATCGGAATTTATAAAGTGAAAATTAGAAATGATTATAAAAAATAGTATTAATTTTGTTTGTCAAATATTGACGAAACCATAATAAAATGCTATATTTATAACGGTAGAAAAATGATTTTGTCAAAAGGCAAAATATTTTGTTATAGTCTTTATGAATCCCAAAGGAGGATTAAACCATGAAACAACATCGTTTTTGGGCATGGGGTGCTGTAATCTGTATGATTATGGTAATGATTACAGGCTACAAACACAAGTAAAAATATAATAGGAAAGGGAGAATTTATTATGCATATCTATTCAAAATTAGCCTGCTTTGTAGGAGGTACTTTGTTTGGTTCTGTTGGTCTTAAACTGCTTACCAGCAAAGATGCTAAAAAGGTTTATACACATATTACCGCAGCAGGTCTGCGTATGAAGGATTCTGTAATGGAAACTGTAACCACTGTACAGGAAAATGCCAATGACATTCTGGCAGCAGCAAAAGATTTGAATGAAGAACGTGCTGCAAAAGAAGAGGAAGAAAAAATGGCTGCTCAAGTTTGCGACTGCAACTGCGAATGTGAATGCGACTGTGACTGTGAGAAAGAATAAGTAATAGTAACAGGCAGTAAAGGAGCCGCATTTGCGGCTCTTTTTTTCATGGAGGTTTTAATTTACTATGAATGCAATAATTGAACATGAAAGTCGGGGGAGAATCCGACTTAAAATTAATCAAAAAAGAATGAGCCTGAAACAGGCAGATTTACTGGAAACATGGTTTCAGAAAACAAGCGGGGTTATCAGGGCAACTGTTCATGAGCGTACATGTTGTATTGTAATATATTATCAGGGTGAGCGAAATAATATTTTAAATGCTGTACGAAATTTCTCATGGGAACAGGCAGAAAAAAGCATCACACTTCCATCTCACAGCAGCCGTCAGTTAAACCGTGAATTTCAGGAAAAGCTGGTTAAAAAAATTGCCGTAAAAATGGCAAGTACACTATTCCTACCTGTATCTTTGCGTATTGCAAGAATAGTGTGGCACGCTATTCCGTTTGTAAAACGGGGATTACACTGTTTGTTCCGTCGCAAGATGAAAGTGGAATTATTGGACGCACTTTCCATAGGAATTTCCATTGCACGCAAAGATTTTTCCACTGCCGGTTCTGTAATGTTCCTGCTGGAACTGGGCGAATTGCTGGAAGAATGGACAAGGAAAAAATCCATTCAGGATTTGGCACAGTGTATGTCATTAAATGTAGACCGTGTATGGCTGCGTACACCTCAGGGAGAGGTTTTGACACCTATTTCCCAAATTCAGTCAGGTGATCAGGTAGTGGTGCGTGTGGGTGGAGTAATTCCGGTTGATGGTGTAGTAATTCAGGGTGAAGCTATGATAAATCAGGCATCACTGACAGGTGAATCTGTTCCAGTAGCAAAACATTTGGATAGTTTTGTTTATGCAGGTACCATTGTGGAAGAAGGCGAATGTGTAATCGAAGTTAAACAGGCTTCAGGACAGAGCCGCTATGATCAGATAGTTACAATGATTGAACAGTCAGAGCAGATGAAATCTGCTGCGGAAAACAAAGCGTCAAATCTGGCTGATAAATTGGTGCCATATACCTTTGCCGGAAGTTTACTTAGTTTTGTTTTAACCAGAAATGTAACAAGAGCTTTATCAGTTCTTATGGTAGATTTTTCCTGTGCATTAAAACTGGCAATGCCATTAGCAGTGTTGTCTGCCATGAGAGAAGCCGGAAAAGAACATATTACCGTCAAAGGCGGAAAGTTTTTGGAATCCATTGCAAAGGCTGATATAATTGTCTTTGATAAAACCGGAACGCTGACTCATGCTTGCCCCAAGGTGGAAAAAGTGATACCATTTTGTGGATATGAGGAAAGTGATATGCTGCGTCTTGCCGCTTGTTTGGAAGAACACTTCCCCCATTCTATGGCAAATGCCGTTGTGGAAGAAGCTAAAAATCGGGGCTTGACCCATGAAGAATATCACTCCAAAGTGGAATATATTGTGGCACATGGCATTGTGAGCAAAGTAGGAGAAGAACGCGTTCTTATTGGAAGTGCACATTTTGTGTTTGAAGATGAAAAATGTATAATTCCTGAAGAAGAACAGGAAAAATTTAGTTTATTGCCTGCACAATATTCCCACCTTTATTTGGCTGTCAATAACAAACTGGCTGCTGTTATCTGTATTGCAGATCCTTTGAGAGATGAAGCATCGGATGTTCTGAGTACATTGCGTAAACTTGGAATTCAAAAAACTGTTATGCTGACCGGCGACAGCAAACATACTGCCGCTGCTATTTCTTCACAGGTAGGAGTTGATGAGTTCTGTGCTGAGGTTTTGCCTGAAGATAAAGCTAATTATGTGGCATCTTTGCGTAAGCAGGGACATACTGTCATAATGGTTGGAGATGGCATTAATGACTCACCTGCATTGTCAGAGGCTGATGTGGGCATTGCAATCAGCGATGGAGCTGCAATCGCACAGGAGATTGCCGATATTACCATTGCAGGAGAAAATCTTTGGGAACTTGTTCGTTTGCGTCAGCTTTCTATGGAACTTATGAAACGTATCCGTTCAAATTACCGTTTTGTTTTGGGATTTAACGGTGCACTTATTGCACTGGGTGTTGCAGGAATTTTGCCTCCGGCAACTTCAGCAACCCTTCATAATCTTTCTACATTGGGAATCAGTCTGCACAGTATGACAGCATTACCATGTAAGGATAAAAAATAAACAGACAGTACACTGTCAAAATCAGAGAGCAGAAACGGTAATCATGTTTCTGCTCTTTTTTATTTATAAAAACGATAATATAAAAATATCACACTGTTTTACTTTGGCTAAAATGAAAACAAAAGAAAATTATGATAAATGGTTTTATTGTAAACATTTTGAAATAATATCAAAAAATTAAAAAGATTTCCATAAAAACTTGCTTTTAGAAAAAATATATGATATAATCCGAAACAAGTCTGAGTAGGCATAATTAACTGTGTGCTATTTTGAAGTGGTAAAGGCCGCTGATTCAGGTCCAGTCATAAAACCCAAATCCTTTTAAAAGCGGAGTATTCTCAAGAGATTGAAAATATTTCGCTTTTTTAAAATTTATAAAACATAATTAAAATAATCTGTACAAATAAATAATACACAGATTTTTGAAGCATTAATGTCAAATTAAAGATATACTGGTATGATATGAGGAAGTATCATAATTTAAAACATAAGTGACTAAAACAGACTGTGAGTGCTGTTTATATATAAAATAAGCGAAAGGATATATTTATAATGAATACACTTATCAAAACAGAAATTGATTTTTATAAAAAAGAAATCGATCTTTGCGAATTGAGCAAAGAGCTGTGGAGACGCTATTTTATCGGAACAAAACAAGAGGTTAAGGAGTTTTTGGATGCTATAGATTCTTCTTGTATTATTATAGGAACAGGAAAAGATGAATTTTATGATAATAAGGAGTTAATTTGTGCTGAAGTTACTAAAGCCATAGAAGAAAGAGAAAAGATAAAATTCAGTTTAAAGCGTTTTTGGGCTAAGGAATACATAGTTTGTGATAATATAAGATTAGTTTACGGAAAAATTGATACTGTTGGGAATATTGCAAATGGAAGAACAATATTTAATATGGATAGTCAATTTTCTATTATGTATAAATACACCGGAAACCAGTGGAAGATTATTTATATTATTGAGTCAATTCCCAATGAGGATAAAATATTTGGAGAACATTTTCCTCATATACTGGCAGGTCAAATTGAAAAGGCATGGGAACATGCAGATAGAATGACAGAATTAGCTCAGGAAGATAAGCTGACAGGTCTTATGAATAGGCGTGCATTTGACACCATGCTGCAAAAATTTCAAAATCTTAGCGGTATAGTTGCCTCAATTTATGTTGATTTGGATAATTTTAAGGAAGTTAACGATACTTTCGGTCATGATGCAGGTGATATGGTAATCATGAAAGTATCAGAAATATTAAAAAGAATTTTCCGAAAAGATGATAATGTTGCCAGAATAGGTGGAGATGAATTTTGTGCTTTCTTTGAAATCGGAACAACAGATTACACTATAATTAAAAAAATAGCATGCGAAAAAATTGAACGGCTGTTAAAAGAAACTCCCATTATTGTTTGCCATGGTCTGAATGAGATTCATGTTACATTTTCTATTGGTCTTTGTATACATACAATAGGGGACAAAATGAAACCCACCGAGATTCTTAAAATTGCAGATAATGCAATGTATGAAATTAAGAAAAGCAATAAAAACGGAGCTTGTATATATTTGGAAAACACTCTTAAACTGAAATTTAACGGAATGGATTTTCAATCTAAAGGATGCAGATTGGTACTTACAAATGATGAAAATAACAATTAACATTGTATAAAAAATACGAAGTTGATATGTGGGAAAGGAATGGAAACATTGCAAGATTTATTTGATTACTTTGAAGGTTTAGATGAAATAGTATATATTTCGGACATAGAGACCAATGAACTTGTTTTTATGAACTGTCATTTGAGAGAAATCCTTGGATATACAGAAAAAAATATTTACAAAGGGAAAAAATGCTATAATGTTTTGCAAGGAAATTGTGAGCCATGCTCTTTTTGCAATAACAAGACATTGGAAATAGGAAAATTTGAAACATGGGCTCATGAAAATCAGGTGTTAAATCAGCGTTTTGTTGTAAAAGATACTGTTGTCATTTCCAACGGACGCAAATATCGTGTAGAAGTGGCATATGAAGTGAATAAAACAGGTATAGAAAAGACAGCATATTATTTTACACGGCATAAAGCAGTATTAAATGAATGTCTTCAGCTTTTCTTTTCAACGACTGATCCTGAAGAATCATTGGATAAACTGTTGGAGTACCTTGGCAATACATTCCATGGAGATCGTGCCTATATATTTGAAATTTCAGAGAAAGACATTACAGATAATACTTATGAATGGTGTGCACCCGGTATAAAACCCCAGATTGAGCTTCTTCGCAATTTGCCACTGTCAGATATAGGATATTGGGTACATATATTTTCACAGGGAAAAACAGTGGAAATTCAAAATATTGAGGAAATCAGAAATGAGCATCCTTCTACTTATTCTTTGCTGAAACCTCAAAAAATCGAATCTCTTGTAGCGGGAGCAATTTGGGATAATGGAAGACTCATTGGATTTATTGGTGTTGATAATCCCGACCCTAAACTGGTTCCACTGTTGGCTCAGGTATTGAAGGAACTGGGAGGATATATGATGTCTCAGTTTCAAAGACGTGATATATACCAGAGATTTAATAAAATGAGCTATTGTGATTTGCTCACAGGTGCTTATAATCACAATGCAATGATTGAGCACAATATGCTCTCCAAACAATGGAAATCATTTGGGGCTGTGTATTGTGATATTAACAACTTAAAAGAAACCAATGAAACACAGGGGCATGATGCAGGAAATCATCTTATTCAGGAATGTTATGATATTTTGCAGAGATTGCTGAATACAGAATGGATTTATCACTTAGGAAAAGATGAATTTGTGGCTCTTTATTATGACACAGAAGAATCTGTAATTAAAAATGATTATGAGGCTTTGAAGCTGGCTGCTATTCAAAATACCTGTCAAATATCTATTGGATATGCCTGGTCAGATAATCAGCCAATTAATACAGAACAGATTATGAACCGTGCAAATACGATGTTGTATAAGGAAAAAGAGCATTACTATGAATTGCTGACAAGACTTTTGGATATAACACCATCCCAAAATAAAGAGGCACTCAGTTTCTCTACAGATAAAAATATAACGGATTATCAGATGAAACTTCAAAGATTTTTATCCAATACTTATTGTGATATGGTTTTTCTTCTGGCAACACTCAGCAATGATAATGGTACAAATTATTTTTTCTTTGGAGATATGCAGAAAAATTTGTATTTTATTTCTGAAAATATGAGAGAAAGATTTGGGTTTAAAAACAATGTTGTATCTGATTTGATTAATGAATGGGCCAGCCGTATTGCAGATGAAGATTTGCTGAAAAAATTTTGGGATGACATTAATGCTTTGCTGTATAAAAGAAAAAACTGCCATGATTTAAGATATAAAATTAATGATGTGAATGGAAACAGCATATGGATTCACTGTGTGGGAGAAATCAAGTGGAATGAAGATGGTACCAAACCATTATTTTTTGCAGGGCGTATATCACATCAGGACGAGGACTTTGTTGTAGATAATTTGACAAACTTCCCTACAGAAAGTGTTTTGGTAAAACATTTAGCCCGTATTCAGAAAAGCAATCAAAACTGTCAGCTTATTGGATTTTCTTTTCATAATATTACACAAATAAATAATCATCATGGGCGCAGCTATGGAGATAATCTGATTAAGGAAATTACCAACAAACTTTTTGATAAAATGTCCAATTATCTTACATTTTATCGATTGAGCGGTGTACGATGTGTTGCATTGACAGAGCCACATTCAGATGAGGAAATAAGAAAAATTATTTATCAGATTAAATCCATCACCAATGAAGTTTATCAGTCTCACGGAATGGCATTTCAGCAAACCTGTTCTTTTTCGCTGATGAAATATCCTCATGGAGATGTATCACCAGAGGACTTTATTGAAAATATAGTATCTCTTATTAAGGTGGCTCATCAGTCTCCAAGTCATATGTATATTGACGATTCTGATGGAAATATGAAGAAAATTCAGAAATTATCTGATATGGAGAACCAACTGATTAAAAACATTATAAACGGTATGGAAAATTTCCGCATAGTTATACAGCCTGTAGTTTCTACGGACAATGGCCGTCCGGTGGGAGGAGAAACACTTTTGAGGTGGAGATTTAATGATGAAGAAGTTTCCCCGGGAGTATTTATTCCAATAATTGAAAATGAACATATGATCCATGTGATAGGTCGTTGGGTGTTTGAACAGGCAGTACATTCCTGTGTACGTATTCTCTCTTATATTTCCGATTTTTATCTTACGGTAAATGTCAGCTTGCAGCAACTGTATGATGAAGGTTTTACTGATTTTATCCGTAATACGCTGATGAAATATGATTTGGATGGAAAACATATTGTAATTGAACTCACTGAAAGCTGTATGGATGATCAGCCTGAAAAGCTGGAGCGTTTTGTAAAGGAATGTAATGATATGAATATCAGAATAGCACTTGATGACTTTGGAAGCGGATATTCTTCATTGCGTGTTCTTTTGCGTTATCCGTCCTGCATTATAAAGCTGGATAGGTCTCTTCTTGTGGAAATGACCGATTCTTTTGAGAAAAACGCTTTTATAACCAGTATAGTTTATGCTTGCCACCAATTTGGAAAAAAAGTTTGTATGGAAGGTGTAGAAACAAACTACCAAAATGAACTTGTAAAGGAAGCAGGCTGTGATTTAATTCAGGGATATTACTATTTCAAACCAATGGAAGTTAATAAAGTTTATAAGCTACTTGCAGAGGAATACAGAAATAAGTAAAATGACAAAATACTCGAAAATCTCTAAAGATTTCCGAGTATTTTTATATAACATCATAAGGAAATTTATACTAAACTATTATGCCAATATTTAATCAATCATTGGATTATTGACGAAATTTTTATAAAATGTTATAATTTTAAAAAATATTTTAAAAGGTGATAATTTATGGGATATAAGGAAAATTGCATTGTTTGCGGAGAAAGACTGGAGTATTTGTCAGACCCTGTAGAAATGGAATGTATGTACTGCCATAAAAAATTTATAAGCCAGGTTCAGTGCGAAAAAGGTCATTTTATCTGCGATGAATGCCACAGCAAAAACGGTATTGATATTGTAGTTCAGGCTTGTATTTCCACAGATAAAACCGACCCGTTTAAAATAGCTGATGAACTTTTTCTTGATAAAAGAATACATCTTCACGGTCCCGAACACCATGTTTTGGTGCCGTCAGTTTTGACAGCGGCATATTTAAACAAAATCGGACAACCGGAAATGAAAGAACGGTATCTTAGATTGTGCAAAGACAGAGGAAGTAAAATTCCGGGGGGATTTTGCGGATATGCCGGTTCCTGCGGTGCTGGAGTGGGTGTAGGAATTTTCTTTTCAATAATTGAACAGACTTCGCCCCTTAATAAAGAAAAATGGGGTTTTGTAAATAAAGCAGCAGGTGAAACACTTATGAATATTGGTAAGTATAAAGGTCCTCGCTGCTGCAAGAGAAATGCTTATATTGCTTTTGACACAGCCAATGAAATATTACAAAGAGAATTTGATGTCAGTCTTTGTGAAGGCAAACATTACTGTGGTTGGTTTAATAAAAACGAAGAATGTTTAAAAGAAACCTGCATTTATTATCCTAAAAAAGAAAAATAGAGGGAAATATGCATATTGCTTTTGAAAATTTAGTCATACGAAATTTTGAAGAAAAAGATTTTGATGATTTATATAAATTATTGTCAGACGAAAAAGTTATGAAGTATTTAGAACCTGTATTTTCAAGAGAAAAAACTGCAGAATTTCTAAAAATAGCAGGACTTACGGAAAATCCGCTTATCTATACGGTTTGCAGAAATGATAATTTTATAGGTTATGTTATTTATCATAAATTCAACGAGAAAAGCTATGAAATCGGATGGGTTTTGTCGCCAAAAGAATGGGGAAAGGGAATAGCAGATAAACTCACAAAAATTCTTATGGAATTTTCTCGAAATAAATGTGATTACTTAGTTATAGAATGTACTTCCGAACAAGTAATATCAAAACATATAGCTTTAAAAAACGGTTTTGAATACTTTGGAAAATCAGGTGAATTAGAAAATTACAGGTTTAATCTAATAAAAGAGAAGCAGCAACAAAAAATTAAATAAAATTTTGAATGTTGATATAAGCATAATTATGTATGTGTTTTTAAGTTTTTCTGTGCTGACTGTTTATCTGATATTAATATTATTTGAAAAACTTTTTGAACCTTGTTTATATGCGTTAAACAGGTATCATATACAAGTATTTATTTTTTTAAAAAAATGATACAACAGTTTGGGTATTAGCTAATATAATTTGATGTTATATTAGTAAAATATGGAAAATATTAAATAATAAATTAAAATAATGGAGATAATATGAAAAGACGAATAATTGAAATTAATGAGGAAAAATGCAATGGCTGTGGAGCCTGTGCAAAAGCTTGTCATGAAGGTGCAATTTCTATGGTGAATGGAAAAGCCAAACTTATGAGAGATGATTACTGCGATGGGTTGGGAGACTGTTTGCCCAAATGTCCCACAGGAGCTATAACATTTGTAGTAAGAGAAGCGGACGCTTATAATCATCTGGCAGTTATGGAAAATAAAGTGAAAAATAATAAAATCAGCAATCCTTGTATCACTGCTGGCTGTCCGGGTATAAAAGCTCAAAAAATAGAAAAATACAGCTTAGAAAACGAGGTTTCGGAATATGCACCCAGCAGATTGTCCCAATGGCCTGTTCAGATTAAACTGGCTCCGATAAAAGCACCTTATTTTGACAATGGGGATTTACTTATAGCAGCAGACTGCACAGCATTTTCCTATGGGGCTTTTCATGAAAAATTTATAAAAAATCATATAACTTTAATTGGCTGTCCAAAGCTGGATGATGTGGACTATTCTGAGAAATTAGCTGAGATTATAAAAAATAATAATATAAAAAGCATTGATATGGTTCGTATGGAAGTGCCATGCTGCAGGGGTATAGAATTAGCAGTAAAAAAGGCTGTTGAAAAAAGCAGGAAAAATATTCCGATTAATATAAGCATAATATCAATAAAAGGAGAAATTATAAATTAAGTCTTGATTATTATAATTTTAAAAAGTATAATATATATGAAAATATAAAAATAAAAAAATCCTATCCGCAGTCAGTGAAAAACTATACGGGTGGGGTTTTTTGAGAAATTACGGAGGTGTGCTTTTGAAAATACTCATAAAAAACGGTCATATCACAGACCCTGCAAATAATGTTGATAAAATTGCCGATTTGCTCATAGAAAACGGTAAAATTGCAGAAATAAAAGAAAATATTTCTCAAAGTTATGATGAAGTTATTGACGCAGAAGGAATGTATGTTGCGCCGGGATTTATTGACCCCCATGTGCATTTGAGAGATCCGGGACTTACCCACAAGGAGGATATTATCACCGGTACAAATGCGGCGGCAGCAGGAGGTTTTACAGGAGTTGCCTGTATGCCCAACACAAAACCCGTAATTGACAACGAGGAAACCATAAAATATATTTTAGACAAGGCAAAAGACGCAAAAGCCAAAGTTTACCCCATAGCTTCCATTACAAAGGGAATGAAGGGCGAAGAAATGAACGATTTTGAGGCTCTTTATAAGGCAGGAGCAGTTGCATTCAGCGACGATGGCAGACCTGTGGAAAATGCTGCCATGCAGCAAAAAGCTATGGAAGCCGCAGAAAGCCTTAATCTTCCTATTATAAGCCACTGTGAAGACCTTAAAATTATAAATGGCGGTATTATAAACAAAGGCGAAGTTTCCCAGCAGCTTGGTATAAAGGGAATGGACAGAACCAGTGAAGACAGTATAACAGCCAGGGAAATTGCCATTGCTGAGGGGACAAATACATCTATTCACATCGCCCATGTGTCCACTTGGGGCAGTGTGGGAATTATCAGAGATGCAAAAGCAAGAGGAGTAAAAGTAACCTGTGAAACCGCTCCTCACTATATGATATTTACAGACAAGGAACTTTTAAAAGAAAATGCCAATTTTAGAATGAGCCCTCCACTCAGAACCGAAAAGGACAGACAGGCAGTGATAAAAGGCATTGCGGACGGCACTTTTGATATGATTGCCACTGACCATGCACCTCACTCTCCCGAAGAAAAAGCGGATTTCAGAAAAGCTCCCAACGGAATTATAGGACTTGAAACTTCTTTTGCAGCAGCATACACCGCTTTAGTTAAAGGCAAAGTTATTTCTGTAAACAGATTGGTGGAACTTATGAGTACCAACCCTGCCAAAATGCTGAAAATAAAAGGTGGCAGTTTGTCAGTGGGCGAAAATGCCGATATTGTAATTTTTAAAGATGAAAAATGGACTTTCACAGAAAAGGAAATCCACAGCAAATCTAAAAATTCACCGTTTTTGGGTATGATATTTGATGGAAAAGTCAAGTACACAATCTTAAACGGTAAAATAACATATAATGACTGTGAAAAAGGAGAATAATATCATGGCATTTGACAGACTTATTGAGAAAATTATAGAAACACAAAACCCCACAGTAGTAGGCCTTGATCCAAAACTCTCATATATCCCTGAAGAAATTGTAATGGAATGTTTTAAGAAATACGGAGAAAATGCTGAAGGTGCAGCTCAGGCTTTTCTAATATTCAACAAGGGTATTATTGACGCTGTATGTGATATTGTTCCCGCTGTGAAGCCACAATGTGCTTACTATGAGGCATTAGGCTGGCAAGGTATGAAAGTATTGGCTGAAACCATAGAGTATGCCCAAAGCAAGGGTATGTTTGTAATAGAAGATGGCAAGAGAAATGACATAGGTTCTACTATGGAAATGTATGCTGTGGCACATTTGGGTGAAAATAAAGTGGGTGAAAACACCTTTAAACCATTTGGTGCTGATGCACTCACTGTAAACGGATATTTGGGTACGGACGGAATACAACCTCTTCTTCCCATTTGCGAAAAAGAGGACAAGGGTATGTT
>JAHHUB010000037.1 GCA_020024175.1 Oscillospiraceae bacterium
ATATTGTAAAAGGAGAAAGACAGGTAGGGAAATTATTATAGGTAATAAAAATCTCACATTGGATGAATTTGTGGAAGTGGCAAGAAATAAGGCAAAAGTAGTTTTGTCAGAAGAAGCCATTGAAAAAATAAACAAATCCAGAAATGTTGTAGACACATTTGTTGAAAATGAAGATGTTGTTTATGGTATTACAACAGGTTTCGGAAAATTCAGCAATGTTAAAATCTCAAAGGAAGACAGTGATTTACTTCAAAAGAATTTAATTATGACCCATGCAGTAGGTGCTGGCAATCCATTTCCGGAGGAAGTTGTAAGAGGTATGATTTTACTTCGCATAAATAACCTTTCTAAAGGATATTCTGGTGCAAGACTTGTTGTTATCAATACACTTATAGATATGCTCAATAAAGGTGTAGTGCCTCATATACCGGAAAAAGGCTCATTAGGTGCCAGTGGTGATTTGGCTCCTCTTTCCCATATGATTTTACCGATGATAGGATTGGGTTTGGCTTACTACAACGGTGAGCTTATGCCCGGTGCAGAAGCTATGAAAAAAGCAGGAGTGGAACCTATTGAACTTTCTTCAAAAGAAGGACTTTCTCTTATAAACGGTACACAGGCTATGACTTCTGTAGGAGCTTTGGCTGTGTATGATGCTCTTATGCTATCCAAAGAAGCTGATATTATTGCAGCTCTTTCTGTGGAATCCCACAATGGTATTACAAACGCATATGACCCAAGAATTCAGGAAGTAAGACCTCATAGTGGTCAAATTAAAACTGCTAAAAATTTACTTCAACTTTTATCTGACAGTAAAATGACAACAAAACAGGGACAAATCAGAGTTCAGGACGCTTATTCTCTCCGCTGCCTGCCTCAAATTCATGGTGCCAGCAAGGATGCAATAAATTATGTAAAGGAAAAAGTTGAAATTGAAATTAATTCCGTTACTGATAATCCCATTATCTTCGGAGAAACTATGGAAGGCATTTCAGGCGGAAACTTCCATGGACAGCCAATGGCTTTGGCTTTTGACTTTTTGGGTATTGCCATTGCGGAATTTGCAGATGTTTCTGAAAGACGCATAGAAAGATTGGTAAACCCTGCTTTAAGTGAACTGCCTGCATTTTTAACCGAACATGGCGGACTTAATTCAGGATTTATGATTGTTCAATATTCTGCTGCATCTTTGGTTTCCGAAAATAAAGTTTTGGCTCACCCTGCCAGTGTTGACAGCATACCTTCTTCCGCAAACCAGGAAGACCATGTTTCCATGGGTACAATAGCTGCAAGAAAAGCAGCTGAAATCCTTAAAAACTCCAGAAGAGTTTTGGCTATGGAACTTATGTGTGCCTGCCAGGGAATTGACCTTAGGGGAAAGAAAGATTTGGGTAAAGGTACAGCCCCTGTTTATGATATGGTCAGAAATGTGGTTCCAATGCTTAAAGAGGACAGAGAACTTTATGAGGACATCAATAAATGTGAACAGCTCCTCATTGACGGTTCCATTATTAAGGCTTCCGAAAAGGCAGCAGGCGAAATTCTCGCATAATTGATATATAAAATTAAATTTTAAGATAGAGAGGTAATTTAAAATGACAAATTTTGATATTGCCAATGCAATGACAATTAAACTTGATGATGAACTTCCGGAGATGCCGGAATTTGACCCTGCTTACCGCAGAGCTCCCGACAGAGGATTTACACTTACCAAAGCTCAAACAGAAACAGCACTAAAAAATGCACTTAGATATATTCCCGAAAAATATCATGCTAAACTGGCTCCTGAGTTTTTAAACGAACTTAAAACCAGAGGCAGAATTTATGGTTATCGTTTCAGACCTGCCGGTAAACTTTACGGAAAACCCATTGATGAATACAAGGGAAAATGTGTAGAAGGCAAAGCCTTTCAAGTTATGATTGACAATAACTTGGATTTTGATGTAGCTTTGTACCCATATGAACTGGTTACATATGGTGAAACAGGTCAGGTTTGTCAAAACTGGATGCAGTACAGACTTATAAAAAAATATTTGGAAAATCTTACTCAGGATCAAACTTTGGTAATTGAATCAGGTCATCCGCTAGGACTTTTTAAATCAAAACCCACAGCTCCCCGTGTAGTAATTACCAACGGTCTTATGATTGGTATGTTTGATACTCATAAAGATTTTCATGAAGCACAGCAAATGGGTGTTACAAATTACGGACAAATGACAGCAGGTGGCTGGATGTACATAGGTCCTCAAGGAATTGTTCATGGTACATTTAATACAATTTTGAATGCCGGACGCATGAAACTGGGTATTCCAGCAGACGGAGATTTGGCAGGTGTACTTTTTGTTACCAGTGGTTTGGGAGGAATGAGTGGAGCTCAGCCTAAAGCTGTTGAAATTGCAGGAGGAGTTGGCATTATCGCTGAAGTTGACTACTCCAGAATTATGACAAGATATAACCAAGGCTGGGTAAGCAAGATTGCAGAAACTCCAGAAGAAGCTTTCAAAATCGCTGATGAATACATAGCTAAGAAAGAACCTATGTCCATAGCTTACCATGGAAATATTGTAGACATTTTGGAATATGCAGTTAAGGAAAATATCCAAATTCCTTTGTTGTCAGACCAAACTTCCTGCCATGCAGTTTATGACGGCGGTTATTGTCCTGCTGGCATTACATTTGAGGAAAGAACAAGACTTCTTAAAGAAGAACATGATAAATTCTGTGAAATGGTTGATGCTACTTTGGCTCGCCATTATAATGCGATTAAAACTTTGACAGAAAGAGGAACCTACTTCTTTGATTATGGAAATTCCTTTATGAAAGCTATCTATGACAGCGGAATTAATGAAATTGCCAAGAATGGATATGACGAAAAAGACGGATTTATTTGGCCATCCTATGTTGAAGATATTATGGGACCCATGCTCTTTGACTATGGTTATGGACCATTCAGATGGGTATGTTTAAGCGGAAAACCGGAAGATCTTCACAAAACCGACCTTGCAGCTATGTCCTGCATAGACCCTAACAGACGCAGTCAGGACAGAGATAACTATGTTTGGATCAGAGATGCTGAAAAGAACAAGCTGGTTGTAGGTACACAGGCAAGAATTCTCTATCAGGACGCTTATGGCAGAATGAGAATCGCTCTTAAATTCAACGAAATGGTTAAAAATGGTGAAATCGGACCTGTTATGTTAGGACGGGATCACCATGATGTCAGCGGTACAGACTCACCATTCAGAGAAACTTCCAACATTAAGGATGGAAGTAATGTAACAGCCGATATGGCTATTCAGTGTTACGCAGGAAATGCAGCCAGAGGCATGAGCCTTATTGCACTTCACAATGGCGGCGGTGTAGGTACAAGCAAATCCATAAATGGCGGTTTCGGTATGGTATTGGATGGTAGCCAGAGAGCTTCCGATACAATCGCCAATGCTATGCTTTGGGATGTTATGGGTGGTGTTGCAAGAAGAAACTGGGCAAGAAACCCTCATGCTATTGAAACATCTATAGAATACAACAAACTAAACCCTGAAACAGACCATATTACAATTCCTTATCTTGCAGATGAAGAATTGGTTAAGAAAGAAGTCGAAAAACTGTTCTAATCAAAATAAGAATATTCCACTTTTCATGGTATAAAAGTGGAATATTCCTTTGAAAACAGATATATTTAAGACAGAAAGGCTTAAAATGAAAAAACTACTTATAAAAAATGCCTCTGAGCTGGTTACTTGCAGTGGTTTTACAGCTAAAAAAGGCAAAGAAATGATGGATTTGCACATAATCGAAAATGGTGCCGTATATTGTGAGGATGGTATCATCAAAGAAGTGGGCAAAACTAATGATTTATTAAAATATGAAACCACTGATTGTGAAATTTTTGATGCAAAAGGCAAAGCAGTTCTGCCGGGATTTGTAGATTCACACACTCACCTTACATTCGGCGGCTACAGAGCAGATGAATTTAACTGGAGACTTCGTGGGGACAGTTATATGTCAATAATGGAACGAGGGGGCGGAATTATAAATTCTGTCACATCAACCCATGAAGCCAGTGAAGAAGAACTCACCGAAATAGCATTAAAAAGACTTAAATCCATGCTTTCCTATGGAGTTACCACTGTGGAGGCAAAAAGCGGCTACGGACTTGACTTTGACACTGAAATGAAACAACTTCACATTAACAAAAAGCTGAATGATCTGCAGCCCATAGACATTGTCAGTACTTATTTGGGAGCTCACTCTGTACCTGCCCAATATAAAAATGGTGGAGAAGATAAATATATTGACTACATTATTGAAAAGGTTATGCCTGTAGTTAAAGAAGAAAAACTTGCTGATTTTGTGGATATATTTGTAGAAAAAAATGTTTTTTCAGTGGAACATGGCAGAAAACTTTTAAATAAAGCTAAGGAAATGGGATTTAAAACCAAAATTCATGCCGACGAAATGGTGTCGTTAGGTGGCAGTGAATTGGCAGCAGAAGTAGGTTGTACTTCTGCAGACCATTTGCTTCATGCCTCAGATAAGGGAATTTCAGATATGGCTAAAGCAGGAGTTATAGCAACAGTTCTTCCCTGTACTGCATTTAACCTTAAAGAAGATTATGCAAGGGGCAGAAAAATGATTGATGAGGGCTGTGCATTGGCAATAGCTACTGATTTTAACCCGGGAAGTTGTTTCTGTGAAAATCTTGCTCTGGCATTTTTGCTTGCCTGTCTTTATATGGACATAAGAGTGGAAGAAGCTGTAACAGCAATTACTATAAACGGTGCTGCTGCTGTAGGCAGAGAAAAAACCATAGGCAGTATAGATATTGGAAAACAAGCCGACTTTGCAGTTTTGGAATTTCCAAGCTATAAATATATTCCGTATCATATCGGCACAAGCAGTGTGGAAACAGTTATTAAAAAAGGCAAAATTGTTTTTAACCGCTGATTTAAAATAAAAGAGAGGTAAAATAACATGGCTAAGATAATTGAATGCATTCCAAACTTTTCCGAAGGAAGAAACAAAGAAGTAATCGAAGGCTTGGCAGAAGTTGCCAGAAGTGTACCTGGAGTAACTCTCCTTGACTACAGCTGGGATGAAAGCCACAACAGAAGTGTATTTACACTGGTAGGAGATGAAAAAGGTATACCTGAAGTTGCTTTCAGATTGTGCAAAAAAGCCAGTGAAACCATTGACCTTACAAAACATGAGGGAGCACATCCCAGAATGGGTGCTACCGATGTTATTCCCTTTGTTCCTGTAAAAGATGTAACAGTGGAAGAATGTATTGAGATTTCAAAACAAGTTGGTGAGAGAATTTACAACGAACTTAAAATCCCAAGTTTCCTGTATGAAGATTCCGCTACAACACCAGAAAGAAAAAATCTTGCAAAAGTGAGAAAGGGTCAATTTGAGGGTATGCCCGAAAAACTTTTGCAGCCTGAATGGGCTCCCGACTATGGCGAAAGAAAAATTCACCCAACAGCAGGAATTACAGCTATTGGTGCAAGAATGCCACTGGTTGCATTCAATGTAAACTTAGATACACCGGATATTGAAATTGCAAATAAAATTGCCAAGGTTATAAGAGGTTCCAGCGGCGGATTTAAATACTGTAAAGCTTTAGGGGTAATGTTGGAAGACAGAAATATAGCTCAGGTTTCCATGAATATGGTAAACTATGAAGGTACACCTCTTTACAGAGTTTTTGAAACAATCCGCAGTGAAGCAGATCGTTATGGTGTACGAATTATAGGCAGTGAGGTTATAGGACTTACTCCGGCAAAAGCTCTTATTGATTGTGCTGAATACTATTTGAAGATAGAAAATTTTGATTATAATAAACAAGTACTTGAAAATCATATTATAGGTTAGGAGATAATTAAAATGAAATTAGTTGAACTTAAAGTAAATGAATTTTGTGATGTACTTTCTTCCGATGCACCTGCACCTGGCGGTGGCAGCACAGCTGCTTTGGAAGGTGCAGTGGGAGCTGCTCTTACAGCTATGGTAGCTTCTCTGACTTTGGGTAAGAAGAAATATGCGGAATATGAAGATATAGCTAAGGAAACAATCCAAAAAGCAAATCAAATTAAAATTAAATTTATTGATGTATTGGACAGAGATACAGAAGCTTTTAATGGTGTCAGTGCAGTATTTGCCATGCCTAAAAATACGGATGATGAAAAAGCAGCCAGAAAAGAAGCAATGCAGAAAGCTCTCAAAGCCTGCACTGAAACACCTATGGAAATGATGGAACTTTGTCTTGAATCTCTGAAAGTTACAGAATCAATTTTGGGTAAATTCAATACCAGTGCAGCCAGCGACTTAGGGGTATCAGCTTTGAGCATTAAAGCTGCTGTTCAAGGAGCATGGCTCAATGTTCTCATTAATTTGGCAGGAATTAACGATGAGGAATATGTAAAGGAATATAAAGAAAAGGGACAGAAGATTTTAGATCAGGTTCTTCCTTTAGCTGATAAAATTTACAATGAAATTCTCAGCATTATCTAAAAATAAAACGCAGAAGTTTTAACTTCTGCGTTTTATTTTTATTATATAGAGTATATATAATTTACTAAAAAAGGTTGTTTTTATATATTATTAAGAGTATAATACAGTTGAGTATATTTTATTATATAAATTTAGTTATAATTATTCTTTGATATCTTTATAACAAAGCAGACGGAGTGAAGAATAAAATTATGTATTTACTTAATGCGGTTTTAATTGTTGATGATAGTGTTGTAAACAGAAGATTGTTATCAGATATTTTAGTTAAGGATTATTATATAATATGGGCGGAAAATGGTGCTGAAGCTTTAAAAGTGTTATCAAAGAGCGGACTTAAAATTTCGGCTGTTGTGCTGGATTTGATTATGCCTGTAATGGACGGTTTTGAATTTATGGAGGAACTGTCTAAACACAGTGAATATAAAGACATACCTGTTATTATAACTACAGCACAAAACGATAAGGAAAGCGAACTAAAAGCTTTGAAATGTGGTGCATGGGATTTTGTCAGCAAACCCTATCAGCCTGAAATTTTGAAATTCAGGCTTAAAAATGCCATTGAACGCAGTGAATTATCTGCTTATAAGAAGCTTAAATATCTTTCACAATTTGATGAACTTACAGATGTATATAATAAATCAAAATTTGTCAGTGATACAACAGATTTAATAAAAAGCGAAAAATTTGTAAATCTTGCTCTTTTTAGATTTGATATTGACAAATTTTCCCTTATAAATACATTTTTCGGATATAAAGAAGGGGACAATCTTATCAGATATTGTGCAGAAATGATAGATAAAATCTGCAGAAAAAGAAAAATTGCCACATACGGACGAATTAGAGCAGATGTTTTTGCATTCTGTACATCTTTGGAAAGTTTATCAGAAATAGAAGAAATAACAAATACAATAAATACAGAATTAAACAAGTATAATATAAATTTTACCTTGGTGCCTTCTGTTTCGGTTTACATTATTAATGATAAAGATGTACCAGTAAATCTTATGTTGGACTATGCCGAATTGGCTACCAAAACAATAAAAGGAAATTATATGAAGCTTTATGCCGTTTATGAAAGCTGGATGTATAAAGAAAGTGCTGACAGGCAAACAATTATAAATGAAATGGGTAAAGCTTTATCAAATAATCAATTTGTAGTTTACTATCAGCCTAAATATGATGTTGAAACTTTTAAAATAAGCGGTGCAGAAGCTTTGGTAAGATGGATACATCCCACAAAAGGTATTGTTTCTCCTGCAAAATTTCTTCCAATATTTGAAGAAAGCGGATTTATAACCAAAATGGATTATTATATTTGGGAACAGGTCTGCATTGATATGAGAAGATGGCTTGATGATGGAATTGATGTAAAACCTATTTCAATTAATGTATCAAGAGTAGATTTATTTGCTCATGATTTAGTTGAAACACTTTGCAATTTGACAAATCAATATAATATTCCAAGAGAATTGTTACAGCTTGAAATAACCGAAAGTGTTTATGTATATGACAGTCAATTTATTAAGAAAATTGTCAGAAAACTCCATGATAAAGGTTTTATAATACTTATGGACGATTTTGGAAGCGGTTTTTCATCACTTAATATTCTTAAAGAAATTGATATTGATGTGCTTAAAATTGATATGAAATTCTTTGAAAAAGCAGGGGATGAAGGAAAAGGAAAAACCATTGTTACATCTGTTATATGTATGGCAAACGGACTTAATATTTCCACTGTGGCAGAAGGGGTAGAAGATGAAGAACAAGTTTCGTTTTTAAAAAGCATAGGCTGTGATATAATACAGGGATATTATTTTTCAAAAGCTGTCCCAAAAGATATATATTATCAGCTTATAAAAGAAAATAAAATTTTTCAAAATGTGGAGCAGATAACTGAAGAAAAAGTGAATACATGGCTTACTTCTCCTCAGATGCAAATGATGTTTTCTACTTTGCCCCAGCCCATAGCTCTTTATCATGTGAGTGAAGAGACAATAAAAACCCTTTATGTAAATGGAACCTATACTAGTCTTTTTGGAAATGACAGTAAAGTTTTGACTACTAATCTGCCAAAACAAAAAAATAATGATGCATATATATTTAACTTTAAAGATTTTTTTAATGATGTTATAATAAATAAAACAGGAAAAGATTTTAAATATATTGCCGTTATAAATAAAAAACAAGTCAGTATTAAACTTCGTCTTATTTATTTAAGCAGACTGGGCAATAATCACCTGGTTTTAGCAATATTCTATAATTCCAATGACAGAAAACAAATTACAGGTAAACTAAGACTGAAATCCGGAAAAATCTCAGATAATAAAAATCACAACACAGTAAATACAATGCTGGTAGTAGACAATATGCAAACTAACAGAATGATTATTAAAAAATTGTTTGAGGACTCCTATAATGTTTTGGAAGCAGAAAATGGTTTACAAGCTTTGGATATTTTAAACAGCAGATGCGGAGATATAGATATAATACTTTTGGATTTAATGATGCCTGTAATGGATGGAATTACGTTTTTGAATTATAAAAGGCAAAACAGCGACTATGATGATATACCTGTTATTATCATAACATCCAGCGACTCACCTGATCAGCAGCTTAAAACCATGAAATTAGGTGCAAGTGACTATATTTCCAAACCTTTTATGCCGGATGTAGTAAAAAGACGTGTAAACAATTTTGTGAAATCCAGAAAAAAATTAAATCATGTAATGAAAGAATACAATACATTAGTTAAAAAAGCACAATATGATTTGCTTACAGGAATTTATAACAGAAGTACTGCTCAGGATATTATAATTAAAGCTCTGTATGTCAACAGTGGTCAAACCAATGCCTTTATTATGATGGATGTGGATAAATTTAAACATATAAATGATACCTATGGTCATAATATAGGTGATATAGTGCTAAGAACCGTTGCAGATACTTTAAAAGAAACTTTTAGAAGCAGTGATGTGATAGCCCGTTTTGGAGGAGATGAATTTTGTGTGCTTATGCAAAATATTACTTGTGAATCTGATGTAATAAAAAAATGTCAGGAGTTCAGAGAAAAATTATCAGGTAAATCCATAAGTACATTTGATATTCATGCCAATATGTCAATAGGTTATTGCATTGATAACAACAATATGATGTTTGAGAGTATTTATCAGCAGGCGGATAAAGCTTTGTACAAATCTAAACGAAAAGGTACATCACTTATAACAGGCTATAATTCGATTAATAGTACAGAAGAATAATAAAAAAGCTGCGGCAATGTTTATCTGCCGCAGCTTTTTATGTAATGTGCTTAAAATCCCATAGATATAATACGGATATTATTTTTTTAAAACCCTGAATTTAAAAAACTATTTTACTTCAAATTCCAATTTTTTCAAAATGTAGTGTGAAAGTTTTGCAATAGGCATTCTTTCTTGTTCCATTGTATCTCTGTTTCTGACAGTTACACAGCCATCTTCTTTTGAATCAAAGTCATATGTAATGCAGAAAGGTGTACCGATTTCATCCTGTCTGCGATAGCGTTTACCGATAGAACCTGCATCATCAAAATCAACCATGAAGAATTTGGAAAGTTCGTTATAAATTTCTTCAGCTTCTGCATTGAGTTTTTTGGATAATGGAAGTACACAAGCCTTAAACGGAGCCAAAGCTGGGTGAAGATGAAGAACTGTTCTTGTTTCTTTCTTGTCGCCTTCGCCAATTTCTTCTTCGTCATAGGCGTCACAAAGGAATGCCAAAGCAACACGGTCAGCACCCAAAGATGGTTCAATAACATATGGAATGTATTTTTCATTAGTTTCTGGGTCAAAGTACTCAAGAGTTTTTCCGGAAACATTGCTGTGCTGTGTAAGGTCAAAATCAGTTCTGTCAGCAATTCCCCAAAGTTCTCCAAATCCGAAAGGATAAACAAATTCAATATCTGTTGTAGCTTTGGAATAGTGTGAAAGTTCCTTTTGTTCATGATCTCTGAATCTGAGGTTTTCCGGCTTTATACCAAGACCCAAAAGCCAGTTCATACAGAAATTCTTCCAATAATTGAACCATTCCAAGTCAGTATCAGGTTTGCAGAAGAATTCAAGTTCCATTTGTTCAAATTCACGGGTTCTGAAAGTGAAGTTTCCGGGAGTAATTTCATTTCTGAAAGATTTACCGATTTGTCCTATGCCAAAAGGAACTTTTTTTCTGGAAGTTCTTTGAGCATTTGCAAAGTTTACAAAAATACCCTGAGCTGTTTCGGGGCGGAGATAAATTTCACTTTGCTTATCTTCGGTAACACCTTGAAAAGTTTTAAACATAAGATTGAATTTTCTTATATCGGTGAAATTGCTTTTTCCGCAATTAGGGCAGACAATTTCATGTTCTTTAATATAATCCATCATTTGCTGATCGCTCCAGCCGTTAGGTTCAGTACCTGTAGCCTGTTCAATAAGTTTATCGGCTCTGTGACGGGTTTTACATTCTTTACAGTCCATAAGAGGATCAGTAAATCCACCAACATGACCTGATGCAACCCATACTTGTGGATTCATTAAAATTGCACTGTCAAGTCCTATATTGTATTTGGATTCTTGAATAAATTTTTTCCACCAAGCTTTTTTTACATTGTTTTTGAATTCAACTCCCAAAGGACCGTAATCCCATGTATTGGAGATACCGCCATAGATTTCTGAGCCCGGATATACAAAACCTCTGTTTTTACACAAAGCAACAATTTGATCCATTGTTTTTTCAGTATTTTTAAGCATTATTATTGTCCTCCTTTTAATAGAAAAATTTGAAAATCTATAATTAATGATACCTCTTTAATAAAAAATAGTCAAGAAAAAAATGCAGAAACATAGGTATATAAAGGAAGTTTATAACAAAATAACTTCTTTTAAACAATATATCTAAAAGAAGTTATTTTGTTAAATTTGTATTTGCAAACTGCAAACTATATTTGTTTTATCAGAAAGGGTCTTTTTTATCCTGAGGAGCTTCTTCATCATAATCCGCTGTACTTGAATTGTTAAGTCCGCAGGCATTATTTGAAGATTTTGCTGTCAAAATTTCTTCTGTCTGATTAATCTGTATTTCATTTATTAAGGTTGTTTTTTCACTGTTTATTGCAAAAGCTGCAATTAAACTTATGGAAATAACAGCTGCAGTTATAATTTTTTTCATATATTACCTCCTTTATTTGAATTTGTCTAGTTTAGTATACAATAAATAAATG
>JAHHUB010000038.1 GCA_020024175.1 Oscillospiraceae bacterium
CACCCAAAGAAACTTTTCCTCCTGCTTCAGTCCATAGACAGGCATGGCTTCCATAAAGAACAGCAACACGTTTTGGATTTTTTGCTATTGTAAGGGGTTCTTTTCGGTCAGAGTCATCCATAAAAGTTAAATCATTTTCATTTACCTGTACTGCATCAGCTTTTTCCATGTAAAATTTAATAAGTTCTGTTCTTTTTTCATTGGAAGAATCCGTAGTGCTTTCTTCCGGTTTACTTTCGGAACTTTCAGAAGAATCCTGCTGGGAAGATGATACATTAGCTGATGGAACTTGTTCATCTTTTTTTGTACAACCTGCCATTGAACTTATAATCATGGATGCTGCCAATAATAATATAAGTGCTTTTTTCATAATTTTTTCCTTCCTTTTTTATATAATTTTATATTTTCAATTTTCCGAATATAATCGGATTTATTGATTACTGCTTTGCTTTTCTGCTATCATAAATGGACAGTTGTTACGATTGTCATTATATATCTGAGCATCTATGTGGAAAACATCTCCCATAATTTCGTGGGTTATTACTTGTTGGGGAGTCCCGCAGGCATATACCTTTTTGTTATTAATAGAGTAAATTATGTCAGAATATCGAGCAGCCAAATTAATATCATGTAAAACCATTACAATGGTAATATTAAGTTTTTTACCGATTTCTCTGATAAGCTCCAAAATATCCACCTGATGTCCTATATCCAAATATGTAATAGGTTCATCCAAAATAAGTATTTCAGGCTGCTGACACAGGGTCATGGCAATCCATGCCCGCTGCCGTTCTCCACCTGACAGTTTATCCAAAGATCTATGCTGAAGATGTTCCAGTCCTGTAAGAGAGATTGTCTGCTCAATTATATCAGTATCTGTTTTTGTAAGTCCTTTGCCGAACTTATGATAAGGATAACGGCCATAGGAGATCAGTGTATATATGTCAATATCAGAAGGTGAATAGTGGACTTGTGGCAGATAGGCTATTTTTTTTGCCAGCTCTTTTGGTTTGTAGGAGCTTATTGCTTTATCTTCCAAAATTACCTGTCCCTCCGCCGGGTGTACAGCCCTGGAAATTGTTTTTAAAAGACTGGTTTTTCCACAGCCGTTAGAACCTATAATAGTTGTGGTTTTTCCTTTTTCAAATTCCAATGTAACATGGCTGATAATTTCCTTTTTTCCGTAACATACAGAAATATCTTTAAAACCCAAATACATTTATTTATCCCCCATATTCTTTTTTGTGCGAAGAAGATACAAAAAGAAAGGTGCTCCTATAAAAGACAGTACCACACTTACTGACATTTCGCCTATTGGGAGAATAATTCTGCCAATCATATCGCACAAAGTCACCAATGAATATCCCAAAAAAACAGAAGTAGGGAATAAATACTTGTAATCAGACCCCACTAAAAGTCTTGCTGTATGAGGAATTATAAGTCCTACAAAACTTATCATACCTGAAACCGAAATAGCTGCACCGGAAAGCAGGGAAGAAACAACAACAAGTAAAAATCTGAATTTTTCTGTCTGTAATCCCAAAGAATTTGCCATTTCATCTCCAAGCATAAGTATGTTCATTTTAGAAGGGAGGAGGAAACAGAATAAAATACCAACAACTGCATAAGGCAGTATCATCATAAAATTTTTCCATGAAACACCGTTTAAACTTCCAACCAAAAAGCCTGTGGCATTTGCAATGTTTTCTGCAAACATCAATTTAATTATATCATTACACGCACCAAACACAGCAGAAACAGCCATTCCTGACAAAATCATTTTTATCGGACTTACTCCTTTGTCATATGCCATGGTGTAAATTGCCATAGTAGTGGCAAAAGCCCCTATAATTGTACCAACAGGAAGCAGATATGAAAGAGATGGAAAAGCAACCAATGTAATATATCCAACAAAACTAGCTCCACTGGTAACTCCTATAGTGGAGGGAGATGCTAAGTGATTTCTCATAACACCTTGAAGAATACAGCCTGACAATGCAAGGCAAATGCCAACCAGTCCGCCTGACAAAACTCTTGGAAGACGAACATTCCAAACAATAAGCCTTGCTCCTGAATCATCAGCCACAAAAATAGCTTTAATAGATTCTGCGATGGTAAAAGACATTTTTCCTGTACATACAGATAAAACAGTAAGTACCAGGCTGAGTACAATCAAAAAAGCAATAAGGGTGAGTTTATAACCCTTTGTTTTTATAATGCTGCGATTTTCTTCTTTTCCCATAAAATAGTCTCCTATACAAAAATCGCAGCAGTGAATATTCACTGCTGCGACCGTTTTTACACAACAAAAAACATCTTTCCTGTATACCGCAGGAAAAATATGAGTTCTTCAAGCAGGTCTTCTGACTTACATATGGCAAAGAAAGTATTTTCTTTACAACGGTCTACCTGATCTTCCCGATTTCTCAGTGATTGACTTTCATCAGCGGCAGTACACCATATGCATACAGCGGCGGTACCGTTGGGGATTTTCACCCCATTCTCTATTATTCTCTGCTCTCTTGGGCAAGAACAGAAACACTTGAAGATGTAATAATTTTTAATTAGTACTTTATATAATAAACTACAACTAAAATTTTGTCAATACCTTTTTGGTGAAAAATATCCTGAAAACAAAAATAAAATTACATAGTTATTGACTAAAATGGTTTTTTCGATGAAATTAATTATAATTTTTATATCTGTATTGACGATAAATAATATATAGTATATAATTAGAATAAAATAATAGATGATAGACAAGTTGTTAAATACATATATCAAATTATTATTTTTATTTACAAAAAACTATATAGTATACTTAAATACTAATTATACAATATATAGTGTTATTTTACACGAAAGGAGCTGATACGATGGATATTGCAGCAATGAGCATAGCTAACAGCATGGGTAGAGTTCAGCAAGCATTTTCCATTGGATTGCTTGACAAAGTTATGGAGCAATCTGAACAGCAGTCAGCAGCAATGATGCAAATGCTTGAATCTACAAGTGCTCCGGTATCTCCGGGCGGAATAGGTTATTTCCTTGATGTAAGAGCATAACTTTACAAAGCAAAATTGACAAGATTACCTCTTGTCAATTTTTATTATATTAAAAAGAAAAGGTGAATTAAAATGAAAATAGTATTTTTAGAACCTTTGGGTATATCTAAAGAACTGCTGAAGGAAAAAATAAATTCCAAAGTCAGCACAGATAATGAAATTATTTATTATGATAATCGTTTAACTGATACAGCTACTCTGATTGAACGCAGCAAAGATGCTGATATTGTGGTCCTCTCCAACTTTCCTTATAAAAAAGAAGTTATTGAGCAATGTCCAAATTTAAAAGCCATTTGTGTTGCATTTACAGGTGTAGACCATATTGATATGGACTACTGCCATGAAAAAAACATAACAGTCTGCAACTGTGCAGGATATTCCACAGTAGCTGTGGCTGATATTGTCTTTGCTATGGCAATTAATTTAGCCAGAAATATTATAAAATGTGATGAAAAATGCAGAAACAGCGGTACAAAAGACGGTTTGGTGGGTTTTGAACTGGAGGGCAAAAACTTCGGAATAATCGGCTGTGGAGCCATCGGAAGCCGTGTAGCTCAAATAGCAAAAGCTTTTGGCTGCAATGTCTATGTATATAATAGATCCCCAAAAGCTATGGAGGGAGTTATTTTTACAGATATGGAAACTGTTTTAAAAGTTTCTGATATTGTTTCTCTTCATGTTCCCCAAAATAAGGACACTATCAATTTAATAGGGGAACATGAACTCTCTCTTATGAAAAAATCTGCAATACTTATTAATACCGCCAGAGGACCTATTGTAAATGAAGAAGCTCTTGTCAATGCTCTTAAAACCAAAGAAATTGCCGGTGCGGGAATTGATGTTTTTGACAGGGAACCACCTCTTGATGAAAACAAAGAACTTTTTAAACTTGAAAATGTATTGGTAACTCCTCATATTGCATTTGCCACACAACAGGCATTTGAAAAACGCGCTGATATTGTTGCTGAAAATTTAAAAGCTATAATTGATGGCAAACCTAAAAATGTTATAATATAAAAATTAATAATTACTTATTAAAAAACGGAGTATATGAAATTTCATATACTCCGTTTTTTTTAGTCAAACTTCCTTTTTATAATTTAAAACTATACTTAATATTATTTAAAAAGATTTAATTCCTGACACATTTGATATGCAAGTTTAAATTGAGTATTGGCTCTGTAAACATTCTGCATAGGATAATGTGTTTTAAAATAAATATCTCCATCAAGATAATCCGTTAAAAATCTCATACCACATTCAAAAGTCATCATATATGCACCATAGGGGAGAGAAGCAATTTCTTCTTCTGTAAGTATTCCAGCACTTCCTTCCAAAAATCCTTTGAGGTACAAATTATAAAGTTCCATATCAAAATTAACTTTAGATAAATCCTGTTCATCTTCTGCACAGTGATTAGCTCCAAAACGAATAGAATCACCAAAGTCATATGCAGTAAGTCCAGGCATTACCGTGTCAAGGTCGATAATACAAATTCCGTTATTGGTTTTTATGTCTATAAGAATATTATTGAGTTTTGTGTCATTGTGAGTAACTCTCATAGGTAATTTTCCGCTTGCCAACATGTCAGTCAAATATTTACAGGTGTTTTTTCTTTCCAAAACAAATTCAACTTGCTGTTTTACACTATTAGCTCTGTTAAACTTATCAGCTTTAAGTGCTTTTTCAAAATTTTCGTAACGCACAGGTGTATTGTGGAAATTGGGAATGGTTTCATGCAGTTTATCAGCAGGGAAGTCATACAATAATTTCTGAAAGTTTCCAAATGAAACAGCGGACTGATAAAAATCTTTAGGATCTTCCAATTTATCAATGCAATAGGTATCCTTAACAAAAAGATATACTCTCCATATATCATCACCATGCTTGTAATATTTTTTTCTATCATTTGCAGAAATTAATGTCAAAGTTTCTCTTTTGGAATCTCCACCATTTTTGATTATCTTATTTTTAAGAAAATCTGTAACATTAAATACATTTTCCATCAAGCCTTTATAATTGGGGAAAATATTTGTATTTACTTTTTGAAGAATATATTTGTCCTTGTCTGTAACTACCAAATATGTATCATTAATATGACCATTTCCGTATTTTTCACAGCTTATTATTTTTCCGTTGATTTCAAATTGTTCTATTATTTCATTCATTTTATTACTCCCATAATTTATCAGGATACATTCCCTTTGCTGTCATTTTGGCAACAGCATTAACAACTTTTTCTTTATCTGCTGCATAAGTTACACCATACCATTTATCGGGACTTTCCAAAACTGTAACATCAGCTTTCTTTTCTTCCAAAAGTCTGTTTACTACGGAAGGCAGGAAGTATTCTCCCTTTAATGGGTTATTAGCTATAGCATTTTTCAAAAATTCAGGAAAACCTGCTTTTGCTTCTTTTAAAAATGATGGTGTAAATCCCCAAAGATTCATGGAAACAAGGGTGTTATCTTCCAAAGGTGTCCAGGTTTTGCCATCATCTTCGGTAAACTTAATACCATCAGAAAATGTTTCAATATGGGTTCTTTCCGTTACTGTAACCAATTTTCGGTTTTCATCACAGGTACATATACCTCTTGCCACATGACCATTTTCTGTAACAGTGTTTTTAAGAAGATAGCTGACCATACTGTAATGATAAATGCTGTCATCATCATGGCTTGCCAGATAATCATAAATAACTTTAAAAGACTGTTTTCCGTAAAAATCGTCAGCATTAATCACTGCAAAGGGGCTGTCAATCAAATCCATTACAGATAAAACTGCATGGCAGGTGCCCCAGGGTTTTACTCTGCCTTCGGGAACGGAAAATTCTTTGGGAATATTTTCAATTTCCTGAAAAGCGTATTTTACATTTATGTATTTGGAAAGTCTGTTTCCAATGGCTTCTTTGAAAACATCTTCAATTTTTCTGCTGATTATGAAAACAACTGTTTCAAAACCTGCTGCCTTTGCATCATAAATAGAATAGTCAATAATAAGCTGACTATGGTTTCCTATTGGGTCTATTTGTTTAAGTCCACCGTAGCGACTTCCCAAACCTGCTGCCATAACTACCAGTACGGGTTTTTTCATATCTTCTGCATCTCCTCAATTAATCTCTGTATCCATTCGGATTTTTTGACTGCCATCTCCAGGAGTCCTCACACATTTTTTCAATATCAAATTCAGCTTTCCAACCCAGTTCTTCATAAGCTTTTTTGGTGTCAGCCCAACATTCCGGAATATCGCCGGGGCGTCTGTCTGTTATTTGGTATGGAATTTCTTTTCCACAGGCTTTTTCAAATGCCTTTATAACTTCCAAAACACTGTAGCCGTTTCCTGTTCCCAAATTGCAGATAAAAAGTCCGCATTTTTTATTTATTTTATTGAGAGCTGCAACATGACCTTTTGCCAAATCAACCACATGTATATAATCTCTGACACCTGTTCCATCAGAAGTAGGGTAGTCATTTCCGAATACATTTACTTTTTCGAGTTTACCTGCGGCAACCTGAGCAATATATGGAACCAAATTGTTTGGAATACCATTGGGGTCTTCTCCGATAAGTCCGCTTTCATGAGCTCCTATAGGGTTAAAGTAGCGAAGAATAACAATATTAAAGTCCTCATTTACTTTTGCAAAATCCTTGAGGATATTTTCAATCATAAGTTTAGTTGCACCATAAGGGTTTGTAGTTGAGAGAGGAAAATCTTCTGTAATAGGTACAGATGCAGGATTTCCGTAAACTGTAGCTGAAGAGGAGAATACAAAATTTTTAACATTGTACTTAACCATACTGTTTAATATATTGAGAGTGCTGATAAGGTTATTGGAGTAGTACTCCAATGGTTTTGCTACACTTTCTCCAACTGCTTTAAGACCTGCAAAATGAATAACTGAATTTATATCGGGATTTTCCTCAAAAATTCTGTCTGTTTTTTCTTTTTCGCAAAGGTCATATTCATAAAATTTAATCTTTTTGCCTGTAATTCTTTCTACTGCTTCCAAAGATTTAATCGATGAATTTGACAAATTATCAACAACTATAACTTCCATTCCTTGGTTTAATAATTCTACACAAGTGTGAGATCCTATATAACCTGTTCCGCCTGTAACTAATATCGCCATTATTTTGAGCCTCATTTCTACATAATATGATTTATATTATACATTTTTATACTTTTGTTTTCAAGCCTTAATCACTATTATTTCCTTGTTTTATATATTCTATTGCACAGAATGGCTGATTGTGTTATAATTTTGATGTATTTAACATAATATTTTACAAAATAAGTTCTCCATCACGCATTATGCAAATTTCTTCTGCATAAATAGTGGGTTTATTAAATACAAGGTCAAAATGTCCTTTAGCATTGTGTTTTCCGCCCAAAGCAATATTTCTTCCCATTCCTATATGGAATGTTCCGTAAGTGGATTCATCTTCTATATAAGAATCGCCTCGACACTTTGATTTTGTATTAAGTCCAATACCAAGTTCTGACGCATTATAAATGTTTTCATCACAGAAAGATTTTAAATAATCACTGAGTTTTCTGCCCATATCTGTTTCATCTGAAATGGATATTTTGCCTTTTGAAAAACTAAGTTCGATATTTTTATCAGGCTTTCCCAAATAACCCATGGAACCATCTAATACAGCCCTTCCTTCGGTTGCTGTTTCTATTATCGGAATATATACTTCAAAGCTGGAAGATGATATTTGATATGGTTTATCCACAACTCCTGCAAAGCAATCAGCTTTTCGGCCTGTTTTGTCAAATGTCAGGTCAGTACCTGCCTCAGTTGTAATTCTGATCCTGTTTGTTTTGCTTAAAACAGGGAGAATTTTATTTGCTTTCTCAAGAGAATCTCTGTAATCCATAGACAAAAAATCATATGACAAAATTGATTTTCCGCTGTTGGTTGACATGGGAAAAGATAAAAATCTTGCACCTTTTTTCACACTTTCAGATACAGCTTTATTGGTGAGCAAAGAATATTCCGCCGCTCCCATAATTGCGGTAAAAAGGTCTAATGTAGGCTGAATACTGTTGAAAAAAGTTCCTATTTGAGTCTTATTTTCCGGTATAACCAATATAACCGAAAACACACCTGCTTTTTCAGCAATATCTTTTATGACACATATATCATCAATATGTTTTGAATTGGTAACAATCAAAAATCTGTCATCAGATTTTAATTTAAGCCAATCATTAACAATATATCCTGCATTTTCTATAATACTCATTTTGTAAAACATCCTTTCATATATTATTATCAGGAGGAAAAATATGTATAAGTTTAATAAGGAAACATATGAAAAACGCATACAATGGTACAAAGATGCCCGATTTGGTATGTTTATTCATTGGGGACTTTATGCAATCCCTGCCAGAGGGGAATGGGTTCGCAGCAATGAGGAAATAACCAAAGAGGAATATATGAATTATTTCTACGAATTTAATCCTCAAAATTTTGACCCAGCCCAATGGGCAAAGGCTGCAAAAGCTGCCGGCATGAAATATGTTATTCTCACTGCAAAGCATCATGATGGGTTCTGCTTATTTGACAGCAAATACACCAAATTTAAATCTACAAATACCCAGCTAAAAAAGGATATTGTAAAAGAATTTACTGATGCTGTAAGAAAAGAAGGACTTAAAGTAGGACTTTATTTTTCACTGCTTGACTGGTTTCACAATGATTATCCCCATTATGGAGATAAATTTCATCCTATGAGAAACAACAAAAACTACACAAATGAAAACAGGGATTTTAATTCATATCTCAAATATATGCACAATCAAGTTGAAGAACTCTGCACTAACTACGGAAAAATCGATATTCTTTGGTTCGATTTTTCCTATGACGATATGAGAGGGGAAAAGTGGAAAGCTACAGAACTTATTAAAATGGTCAGAAAGCATCAGCCTGATGTAATTATTGACAATCGTTTGGAAGTAAGTGGAGAGGGCAAAGGTTCTTTGGCTATGTGCAATCCTACCCCTTATCATGGAGATTTTGTAAGTCCCGAACAAATTGTTCCTCCGGAGGGTGTTACCAATATCAATGGTGAACCACTCATGTGGGAGTCCTGTGTTACAATGAACAACAACTGGGGATACCATGGTACAGACAACAATTTTAAATCAGGGGAAATGCTTATTAAAAAATTAGTTGAATGTGTTTCCAAAGGCGGAAATATGCTTTTAAATGTAGGACCTGACGCCAACGGAAATATTCCTCCTCAATCCATGAAAATTTTAGATGAAATCGGTCAGTGGATGAACAAAAACAGTGCCAG
This sequence comes from Oscillospiraceae bacterium, assembly GCA_020024175.1. Taxonomy (GTDB): domain Bacteria; phylum Bacillota; class Clostridia; order Oscillospirales; family Ruminococcaceae; genus JAHHUA01. The sequence goes on from JAHHUB010000038.1 coordinate 9,371, forward strand.
CAGATATAAATGTGGTCCTTCCGGTCTTCCTAAACCTGATTATGGCAGAATTACAGCAGACATGGGAGGCAATATAAAATATGTCCATGTTTTTGAAAATACCATAGGGCCTCTTCCTTTGCCAGGATTTAAAAAAGATGAAATTAAATCCATAAGAGAACTTGCCACAGGCAGGGAAGTACCACTTTCCACAAGCTGGGTACACAGTGATTATCCAGATATGTGCTTTGCAAACTTGGGTCCCAATCCTATTTTGCCTGACAGTACCGACTATGTTCTTAAAATAACCACAAAATAAAGAAATATCCCCTTAAAATTTTTATTTAAGGGGATATTATTATTTTAAAGCTTATTTTTTACCGTATTTTATTCCAGTGAATTTTCCGCCTTTTTTCCCATTAAATTCATCTTCTTTCTTGATTTTTTGTTTCCTGTCTTTGCGTACTTTTTCTTCACTGTTTTTACCTGTGAATTTTTTATCTGATGATTTTCTCCCATGGAATTTCTTGTCATTTTTATCTGAAGACTTATTGTGTTCACTCTTTTTGCCCACATTTTTCATCATAATTTGTGCATTTACAAATTTACCCGCTATTTTGCTTCCTGTCATTGTTTCGGCAATTTCGCCTGCCATAACTTCAGGAACTTCTACAGTGGAATAGTCATCGTAAATTTCTATTTTTCCGATTTCTCTGCCACGGATATTCATTTTTTCAGTTACAGCCCCTACAATATGATTAGGAGCTATGCGGCATGAGCGTCCTATATTGAAAATAACCTTTGCATACCCTTTTTGAGCCTCACCATTTTGAGGTCTGGCTTTGATATTTCCTATTTCTTCAAATTTGCTTAAATCCATTGACTTGCTGCTCATTTGAAGTTTAATAAGATTAGATGCCAATTTGTAAAGAGAAATATCCTTTGAAAGAAGGGAGTCAACGATTTTAGTGTATTGTTCCTCAGGTTCTTCTGCTAAAATGCTATTTATTTTATTTATTTCTTCTGTTTGATATTTTTCTTTTATCTGAGCTATACTTGGAATTGCAATTTCTTCAGCTTCTGATTTGGTTTCCCTCAAAACCTGTTTGAAAAGCATTACCTGTCTTTTTCCGCTGCAAATTGTTACAGCTATTCCTTTTTTGCCTGCTCGTCCGGTTCTTCCTATTCTGTGTATATAATATTCATTGGTCTGTGGTATGTCATAGTTGATTACATATTCCACATTTTTAACATCAATTCCTCTGGCAGCTACATCGGTAGCAGTAAGAACATTGACTCTGCCAGATTTAAAGCTTTCCATAACCTGTGTTCTTTGGCTTTGTTTCATATCGCCATGAAGTCCCTGTATGCTGAAATTATATTCAGAGAGTTTTTCTGTAATTTCATCAACCATTTTCTTTGTGTTGCAGAAAATAATGGACTTTTCAGGAGAATGGTATTTAAGCAGCAGTGCAAGAGCATCCATTTTTCTGCCCATAGGCACTTCTGTATAAACTTGTGTAATATTATCCAATGGATCCTGTGCATTTTCAACTTCCACCATTACAGGGTCATTTTGAATTTTCTTTGTAAGTTCCAAAATCGGTTTTGGCATGGTTGCAGAAAACAGCACTGTTTGTCTGTTTTCGGGAGCCTCTGACAAAATTGTTTCAATATCTTCAACAAATCCCATACTGAGCATTTCATCAGCTTCATCCAATATAACCATATGGATATTGGAAAGTTTGAGAGTTCTTCTTCTCATATGGTCCATAACACGACCCGGTGTACCTACAACAATATTTGCTGTTTTAAGCTGGGTGATCTGTTTTACCATAGAGTCCCCGCCGTATACTTCGGCAATTTTTATGCCTTGAGTATATTTGGTGAGCTTTCTCATTTCATCACAAACCTGCTGACAAAGTTCTCTGGTAGGACAAAGAACCAAAATCTGTGCTGTAAGTTTCACATTATAAGATGTCAAAATGCTTTCTATTGCGGGCACTGCAAAAGCCACTGTCTTTCCCGTACCAGTTTGTGAACGTCCTATTACATCCATTCCTCCGCTTATGAGGGGGATAACTTTTCCTTGTATCTCAGTGGGTGCGCTGAAACCCATTTCATCAATAGCTTTTTTTATTGACGGTGTCAAATCTAATTCCGAAAAATTTGTAATATTCATATTTCCTCTTTCATTCATTTCTGTATAATTACTCATATATGTTCATACATGATATAAAAACAAGGGGTTTTTATACCCCTTGTTTTTATGTTTTTACAATTTTATAATTATATATTATAGTTTGACAAAAATCAAGTATATTATTTGTAAAATTATTATAATTTATAGATTAGACACAATATACAGCAAAA
>JAHHUB010000039.1 GCA_020024175.1 Oscillospiraceae bacterium
TAATAAATCAGGAAAAATTATTATATTTTGTAAATGTTTTCAATATTTTAAAGTGGAAAACAGCATTATACTTTGTTTAATTTTTAACTCAAAATCATATAAAATTATTGTGATATTAGTTTAAAATGTGTATATTAACAAAATTATGGTACAGTGATACTATGTTGTTGTACAGATTTTTTATATTGGTTTAACTTATCTAATTATATTAATATGATATTAATTGGATAAGGCTGTTCTGTTATAAAAATATATTTGTTACGATAACACACCAAGTTAAATAAAATACAGTATTGCATAAATATACTGTTGAGATTAAGGAGGAAAGACATGAGTAAGAAAACACTTTCTAAAGTGCTGGCACTGGCACTGGCAGCTGCAATGATATTTACAGGCTGTGGACAAAATGCATCTGACAAACCGGTTGATAATGGCAGTAATACATCTAATGCCGCTAGTGAAAAAGGTAAAAAAGATCCAAATGCTATTAAGGATTTGATTATTACAAAAGGTGCATCAAGAGAGTTGGAAACTTTCAACTGGCTTTATTCTCAAAAAGGCGAAGACACTGAAAATCTTACTAATCTGGTAGATGGCCTTTTGGAAGTTGACAATCTAGGTAAACTTGTTCCGGGAATTGCAAAAAAATGGGGAACCAAAGACGGCGGAAAAACATGGAAATTTGAACTCAGAAATGATGTTAAATGGGTAGATATGAGTGGCAATGTAAAGGCAGACTGTAATGCTTATGATTTTGCAACAGGTCTTGAATGGGTTCTTAACTACCATAAGAACGAATCTAACAACACAGCAATGCCTATTGAAATGATTAAAGGTGCTAAAGAATATTATGAATATACAAAGGAACTTTCCAAAGATGAATCTTACGCTCTTAAAGCCGGGGATGGCACAAAGTTTAATGAAATGGTAGGAATTTCAATTCCTGATGCCTACACTATTATTTATACTTGTAAATCGGATAAAAACGGCAATACAATCGCCATTCCATATTTTGATACATTAGGTCCTTATTTTGCACTCTATCCAATGAGCCAGGCAATGATTGATGAATTGGGCATTGATGGTACAAAATCCATGGATAATACAAATATGTGGTACAATGGTGCTTATACTATGACCACATACATTCAGGGAAATGAAAAGATATATACAAAGAACCCTATGTACTGGGATAAAAACTGCACAAGATTTGATACAGTTACATTTAAGATGGTTGACGGTTCTGACATCACATACCAACTTTACGAAGCAGGTGAATGTGATTACTGTCCACTTACAGAATCTGTTGCTAAAACAATTCTCGATAATCCTAACCACAAATTCCACAACTATGTAGTTGCTGATGTTCCGTCTAAATACTCTTATCAAATTCACTTTAACTTTGATAAAAAATTAAAAGACGGTACACCTGATGAAAACTGGAATAAAGCTATTGCTAACACAGCCTTCAGACAGGCATTCTATTATGGTGTAGAATTTGGTGATTATTACAAGAGAACAAATATTCTTCAGCCATATGCCTGCCAAAATAACTTCTATTTGATGCAGGGTACCTGCTACAAGACAGATGGCACAGACTACACAGAACTTGTCAGAAAAAGATTGGGACTTCCTGCTGACAGCAACGAAAAGATGATCAGATTTAATAAGGAAAAAGCTCTTAAACTTAAAAAACAGGCTATGGAAGAATTAAGTGCTATTGGTGTTACATTCCCTGTAAAATATGACTACTATATTAAGAGCGGAAGCCAACCTGCACTTGACAGTGCAAAAGTATTTAAGCACTGTGTAGAAAGCACACTTGGTTCTGATTTTATCGAAGTAACCATTAACGAATTTGTATCCAGCCTTAGAAAAGAGGTACAACAACCACAACTTGCCAGTGGTTACGGCAATGGTTGGGGTCTTGACTATGGCGACCCTGTTAATGCTCTCGGTCAGGAAACACTTTACAATGATAATGCTGTATATTCAACGCAAACTTCTATGATTGCAAAAGTTAAACCAAATGATTACAATAAGGATCTTTTGGCAGCATTTGAAGAATACACAGAATTGGTTAAAAAGGCTGACGCTATTACAGATGATATTGACGCAAGATATGAAGCATTTGCCGATGCAGAAGCTTGTTTGCTTAAAAATGCATTGGTAATCCCACAAAATCTGGGCAAAGGGCTTGCACTTTCCAAAATTGACAATACTTCAAGAATGCAGGCTATGTTTGGAAGCCAAAATGATAAGATGAAGAACTGGGTTACAAATAAAAACGGATATACAACAGAAGAAGCAAAAGCCAAACAAGAAGATTTGAAGAATAAAAAATAATTTTTAAAAAGTTAGGTTAGGTTATTTATGATTAAGTATACAGTAAAAAGACTCCTACAGTCGCTGGTGACAGTCTTAATAATAGTATCTATTGTATTCCTGCTTTTAAGAATGCTGCCTACAGACTATTATTTCACTGAGGATCAGCTTATAAAGTTTACTGATGCTCAGAAACATGAACAACTTGAAGCTGCAGGACTTTTGGATCCTATTCCTGTTCAGTTACTGCATTTCTATGCAGATATTGCCAGATTTGATTTTGGAGAATCCAGAAGAATTCAAAATGGTGTCCCTGTTGTTCGGGTAATAGGAAATAAATTCGGAATATCAATGAAAATGGGTATTATATCAGTAGTAATTTCACTGATTATCGGTGTCGGGATTGGTATATTCCAAACCCGACACAAAGATAAACTGGGAGATCACATAGGAACAGGTTACACAGTTTTTGTAAATGCAGTTCCGCCACTGGTATCCTATTCATTGGTACTGATATTCGGTTCCCGTGTTTTGGGACTGCCACAGCTATATTCAACAAGGGACACAGTGGTTTCCAGTATTTTGCCGATAGTATGTCTTTCTTTGGGTTCCATAGCATGGTATGCTATTTGGATGAGAAGATATATGATTGATGAAATTAACAGAGAGTACATAAAACTCGCTAAAATTAAGGGATTATCTGAAAAACAGATAATGGTAAAACATGTTTTGAGAAATGCTTATGTGCCGCTGGCACAATATTTGCCCGGTTCTCTTATGCTTACAATAAGCGGTTCACTGTTGGTTGAGAGATTTTTCTCAGTACCCGGAATGGGTCCTCTTCTTACAGATTCAATTAACCGTTATGACACAAATGTCGTTCAAACTCTGATTATTCTTTACTCAACATTGAGTATTTTAGGAGTATTTTTAGGTGATATTCTTATGATGCTTGTTGACCCGAGAATAAGATTATCAGACAAAGGAGGTTCGAGATAATGGATGCTGAAAAAACAAAAGCTGTAAATGAAGAAAATATAAATGAAGATGAATTGTTCCGTTTTGTCGAATATTCTCCCGAATCTGCTGAAATAACAGGTTATTCCGATTATTCTTACTGGAAATCTGTTTTCCAAAACTTTATTAAGAAAAAATCCGCTGTTATTTTAAGCATTGTCTTCATTGCGTTGGTAATATTCTCCTTTGTGGCTTTGGCAATAGGAAAATTTGACTACAAAACATTGCAGCCTAATACGAACATGGCTTTCCAAAAACCTGACAGCGAATATTGGTTTGGAACAGATAACCTTGGCTGCGACTATTGGTGTCAGGTTTGGTATGCAACACAAACTTCTATAAAATTATCACTGATAGTTGCTTTGGGTGAAGGCATTTTGGGGGTTGCTATAGGATGTCTGTGGGGATATGTGAGATCATTGGACAGATTTATTACAGAAGTTTATAATATTATTCAGTCTATTCCTACAATTCTTTATATGACACTTATCGCTCTTATGGTTGGGCAGAGTTTTAAAATTATGTGTATATCACTTATTTTGTTTAACTGGCTTGTAATGGCGAGAAATGTAAGAAATCTGGTTCTTATTTACAGAGACAGAGAATATAATCTGGCATCTAGAACACTGGGAACTCCGGTATGGAGAATTCTTACAACAAATATTCTCCCTTATTTAATCAGTGTTATTATTTTAAGATTGGCACTTTCCATTCCCGGAACAATAAGCCTTGAATCAACACTTTCTTATTTGGGATTAGGTCTTGGCGTATCAACTCCATCACTGGGACTTTTGATTAGAAATGCGAGAATGTTTTTCCTTGATTTTCCGTATTTGCTGCTATTTCCGGCAGTTATAGTATCTGTTGTTACCATTACATTCTATTTGGTTGGTAATGCATTCTCGGATGCATCCGACCCTAAAAACCACGTATAGAACAGGAGGACACATAAAAATGGCAAAAGAACCGATATTATCAGCTAGAGATGTGGAAATCCAGTTCAGTCTTCGTGGACGGAAATTAACAGCTATAAGAAGATGCTCTTTGGATCTTTATGAAGGAGAAACATTGGCAATAGTAGGTGAGTCCGGTTCTGGAAAATCTGTTTTTACCAAATCATTTTTGGGAATGCTTGATGCCAACGGTTTAATCACAGGCGGCAGCATTATGTACAACGGAATAGATATTTCCAAGTACAAAACTGAAAAAGAATGGCTTACCATACGCGGAAAGAAAATTGCAATGGTAATGCAGGATCCTATGACATCTCTTAACCCACTTAAAAAAATAGGCAAACAAATTGAAGAAAGTATACAGCTCCAACAGGGGCTTAAAGGTGAAGAGGCAAGAGCAAAAGCACTTAAAATGCTTAACCTTGTAGGTATTCCAGATGCAGAAAAAAGATACAACCAATACCCCCATGAATTTTCGGGTGGTATGCGTCAAAGAGTTGTTATAGCTATTGCAGTTGCCTGTCATCCTCAAATACTTATTTGTGATGAACCGACAACAGCTTTGGATGTTACAATTCAGGCACAAATACTGGATCTTATTCGCAATTTACAGTCTAAACTGCATATGACAGTTATATACATCACTCATGACTTAGGTGTTGTGGCAAATGTTGCCGACCGTGTTGCGGTTATGTATGCAGGTCAAATTGTTGAATATGGTTTGGTTAATGAAATTTTCTATGATCCATGGCATCCATATACATGGGCTTTGCTTTCATCACTGCCGCAGCTTGGAATTAAAGGAGAGGATTTGCCTTCAATCGAAGGTACACCGCCTAACCTTTTCAATGTTATAAAAGGTGATGCTTTTGCACCCAGAAATAAGCAGGCATTGGCTATTGATTTTGTAAAAGAACCTCCGTTTTTTCCTGTAAGCAAAACGCATATGGCAAAAACATGGTATTTAGACCCAAGAGCACCAAAAATCGAACAGCCTGAAACCATACGCCGCTTGCGTGAAACTATTAGAGCAAGGGGGTAACGGAAAATGGCTGAAAGAGAAAAACTGATAGAGGTTAAAGATTTACAAATCTCCTTTGGAACAGGAAAAAAGAAATTTGTAGCAGTTGATCGTATTAATTTTGATATATACAAGGGTGAAACATTCTCATTGGTTGGTGAATCCGGTTCCGGCAAAACAACCATAGGCAGAGCTATTTTGAGAATTAACCCCACATCAGCCGGAGAAATTTATCTGAAAGGCAAAAAAATAAACGGAAAAATACCAAAAGAATTAGATAAGGAAGTTATCAGAACCTGTCAAATGATATTCCAGGATCCTATGGCTTCACTGAATGAAAGAGCAAAGGTGGATTATATAGTTTCTGAAGGACTTATCAATCACCATCTTTACAAAGATGAGGCTGACAGAGAGGCAAAAGTTCAGAAAGTATTACAAGAAGTAGGACTTCTTCCTGAATTTGCGTCCCGTTTCCCTCATGAGTTTTCAGGGGGACAAAGACAGAGAATAGGTATTGCCAGAGCACTTATTATGGAACCCGAATTTATAGTTGCGGATGAACCTATTTCTGCATTGGATGTATCAATCCGTGCCCAGGTGCTTAATCTCTTAAATCGCCTGAAAGTCAAAAGAGGACTTACATACCTGTTTATAGCTCATGATCTTTCCGTTGTCAGATTTATTTCGGACAGAATTGCAGTTATTCATAAAGGCAGAATTGTGGAATTGGCTGAAGCTGAAGAATTATTTCTGCACCCTCTGCATCCATACACAAAAGCACTGCTTTCCGCAGTTCCTATGCCTGACCCGGAAACTGAAAAGAAAAAGAAACTTATTGTATATGATCCATCCTGCCATGATTATTCTGTGGACAGTCCTGTTTGGGAAGAAATAATCTCAGGACATTTTGTTTACGGTAATCAAAAAGAACTGGAACAATACAGGAAAGAAATTCAAGAGATTGATGGATAATCTTTATTTCTAAAATAAAAACGGAGGAAATTTATATTCCTCCGTTTTTATTGCATATAATCCGTGAGTTGTTATTATACAAAATTTTAAGAGAGCAGTTTAAAATATGATTTGTTGCCATAAAAGAAAGACTACATTAAAAGGATGTGATTGAGATAAAAATAGATGTAAAAAAGTTTTTCAGAATTGAAACAACACGAGTAGTAGCTTATAAAACATTGTACAGATTTTTGCTGGGCTTAATTTTTCTTATGGCTTGGAATTTGTTTGTAAATACTCAAAAATATTATTCCATATTTGAAATTGGATTTTTTACAGCAGGAATATTTTATTTTGGATTTGCGTGGAAAAATTATCTGCAAATAGATGGAATGAGAATGTACTGCTTAGAAGGTTTAAAAAATTTAAAGACTAAGAAAAAGAAAGCTAAAGTCAACAAAAGTATGGTGGATTATGTTGATGAAGAAACAGTACAAATTGACAATTTGGACGATGACGAAGAAATAATAGCCTGTTTATTTGCAAACCTTTTTTCAGGTGGGATATATGTATTTGTATATCTGATTTATATTTTTTTTTAAAATAAAACATCAGTATTTACAGTCTTCCAAATAATTATAAAAAAGGGTATAAAATCCGAAATTCATTAATTTCAGAGATTTTATACCCTTTTTAAAATTTAAGTAAAAATAATTTTATTTGTTGAGTATATAAGCGGCAACAAGCTTTGCAGTGTTGTAAATGCCGTCTATATGAGTTCTTTCACGGCCATGTGAACTAAAACAACCCATTCCAAAAGCTGCACTGTAAACATTATTTCCCGCACGGACAGCAGCATTAGCGTCAGTGCCATACAGGTAAAAAACATCGACTTCATAATCACATTCTGCTGATTTAGCGTGATTTATAATTTGAGTTGTAAGTCCTCTGTCATAGGGGCTGAATGCATCTTTGCAGCAAATGCTGACTTTCTTTTCACTGCCGTTGTTTTCGGGACCGATTAATGCAATATCAACAGCTACATATTCTTCCACCTCTTTTGGGATATATGAGCCACCATGATTTATTTCTTCATAATGAGGAAATGCAAGCAAAGTTCTGTATTTGGGTTTTAAATTGTTGTCTTTTATAAATTTAAGAGCACCTAAAACTGTGGCTACACAGGCTTTATCATCAATAAAACGGGATTTGACATAACCGTTTACATATTCAAAATTTGGTTCAAAAGATACAATATCTCCGTTTTCTATTCCCAAAGCCCGTACATCCTCAGCAGAATGGACTCTTTCATCAAGACTTATATACATTGTATTTTCTGTTCTTTCAAGAGTTCTGGCATCATCAAAAACATGAGTGGAATGAGAGCGGCACACATATAATCCTGTATATTTTTTCCCATCTCTGGTGTGTACAGTAACGGTTTCACCTTCAATACTGTTAAAATTTAAACCGCCTAGGTTTCGGCAAAGGAGGGTTCCATCACTGTTTATATGTCTGACAACCATACCCAATGTATCTAAATGAGCTCCAACCAAAACGGTTTTGCTGTTGTCCTGACCATCTAAAACATAATAAATAGTGTGTTTTCTGTCGTATTCATAAGGGACTCCCAGTTCTTCTGCAATTTTTTCCATTTCGGGATTTATTTCATCATAGTAACTTACCGGGCTGGGAATATCCACCAGTCTTTTAAACATATCAATCATATATTTTTTATCTATATTATAATTCATTTTATATTTCTCCTAAATTTTAAAACTAATGTGATTATCATATAATTTTTGTGTTTTGCAATATTAAAGAGATGTATTTTTTAAAAGCACTGCCAAAAGAAGCTTTTCTGTTTCTTCAACAGCTTCGATTGTAGTTCTTTCCATACCATGAGATGAGAATGTTCCCATTCCAAAAGCCGCACTGTAAATATTATTTCCCGCCATAATTGCAGATGAAGCATCGGTGCTGTAACGATAAAATATATCTACTGTAAAATTAACATCTGCATCTTTTGCAATATTAATAATTTTGCTGGTAAGACCTCTGTCATAAGGTGTCAAATTGTCCTTTGCACAGATAGTTACTTTTTCTTCACTGCCTGTGTTATCAGGGCCTATAACTGCAATATCCAAAGCAATGTATTCACTGATTTCTTCCGGAACATATGCTCCGCCATGACCTATTTCTTCATATACAGGAAAAGCAAATAATGTATCGCATACAGGTTTAAGATTGTTTTCTTTCATGTATTTTAACACATTAAGGACACAAGCAGCAGCAGCTTTGTTGTCAATAAATCTGGATTTTATAAAGCCTGAGTCTGTTACAGTAAAATGGGGCTGCAAAGAAACAATATCTCCGTTTTCAATGCCCAAAGCCTTGACTTCTTCTTTAGTGGATACATCTTCATCCAAAATAATATACATTGTATTTTCATCCCTTAAAGATGTTTTGGCTTCGGCAAAAACATGAACAGAATGGTATCGGCATACAACCATACCCGAGTATTTTTTGCCGTCCCTGGTGTGAACAGTAACAGTTTCTCCTTCTATGTTGTTAAAATTTATTCCTCCCAAATTTCTCACATAGATGTGTCCGTCTTTATCAATGTTTTTAATTATAAGACCCAAAGTGTCCAAATGGGCACCAATACACACAGTTCTGCTGCTGTCATCACCTTTGACTTTGATATAACAGGTTCTTTTTCTGTCAAAAGTGAGTTCATAACCCAGTTCTTTAGCGTATTTTTGCATAAGCGGAGTTATTTCGTCATAATATCCCACAGGGCTGGGAGTTTCGATAAGTTCCTTCATAATTTTGATGAGGTTTTTGCGGTCAAATTCTTGTTTCATAGTCAATCCTGCCTTATACTCAGATTTTTAATTGTGTCATTATAGATAAAATTTGCGTTTTAAATATAAGATTTAAGTACATATTTATTATATAGTTTTATATAGCTGTAGTCAACAATGACTTAGCAATGTTATGATTTATTAAATAAAAAAACTTCTGTTTCTGATAAAAGAAACAGAAGTTTTCAAAAAGTGTAAATTTATGATTTAACAAGAATTTGTCTAGGAGCGGTTTTATACTTAATTACTCCAAGAGTAAGCAAAATCAAAACAGTTCCAATACCCAAAACCACCACATGATTTTGAACAAATCCCACTATCAAATAACATATAAATGATACAACTGCTACCAAAAAAGCATAGGGTATTTGAGTTGAAACATGGTCAATATGATTGCACTGTGCACCGGCTGATGCCATTATTGTGGTGTCTGAAATAGGTGAAATATGATCTCCGAAAACTGCACCTGCCAGGCAGGCGGACACGCCAATAATCATAAGCTCGGAATCAGCAGGAAAAACTTCCGTAACAATGGGTATAAGTATACTGAATGTACCCCAGGAAGTTCCTGTGGCAAAAGCCATCAATCCGGCAACTACAAAAATAATGGCGGGCAGAAGTAAAAACAGTTCTTTTGCACCTGATTTCATAAGTTCTGCTGCAAATTCTCTTGCACCCAAAAGAGAAGTTACATTTTTAAGAGCAGTTGCCAAAGTCAGAATAAGTATTGGCGGAACCATAGCATTAAAGCCTTGAGGAACACATTCCATAGCCTCTTTAAAAGTTATAACTTTGCGGCAAATAAGATAAATCACTGTGAGAATAAGAGCTATCAGTGAACCCCAGGGAAGTCCCACAAAGGAATCACAGTCAGCAAAGGCATTTATAAATGATTTGCCTTCAAAAAATCCGCCTGAATAAATAAGTCCTACAATACAGAATGAGATTAAAATTGCAATAGGAATGAGCAAATCAATTACTTTGGAATTTTTGCTGTCATTTGATACATCATCTGAAAAATTTTCTTTGGATGATAAAGCATTCATTTCAAATTCCTTCATAGGTCCAAAGTCCATTTGAGTTTTGCACATAAAAATCAGCATGATAATAGTGAGAAGTGAGTAAAAATTATAGGGGATAGCTCTCACAAACAGTTCAAATCCACTGTAATTGTCAACTACATTGGAAACCGCCGCTGCCCATGAGGAAATAGGTGCTATCATACAGATGGGAGCTGCAGTGGAATCAATAATATAAGCTAATTTTGGTTTGGAAATGTGATGTTTATCTGTTAAGGGTTTCATAACACTGCCCACAGTCAGGCAGTTAAAATAGTCGTCTACAAAAATTAAAACCCCTAAAATAAATGTAGCAAACAAAGCTCCTGATCTGGTTTTTATATGTTTTTCTGCCCAGCGGCCAAATGCGGCAGAACCGCCAGCTTTATTGAGAAGTGCCACTATAATGCCTAAAATTATAAGGAATATAAAAATTCCTGCACTGTCAGCCACCGCTGAAGTAATGCCGTCTTTTACTACAATGTCCAGTGCCTTTGCACTGAAACCTGCGTAAAAAATGCTGCCGAATATAATTCCTATAAACAGCGAGCTGTAAACCTCTTTCGTAATCAGTGCCAGTATAATCGCAATTACCGGCGGAACAAATGCCCAAAAAGTACCTGTCATAATGAAAATCCTCCTAAAAAAATTTTAATAAAAAAGCCATGGAATACAATTAGGATTGCATTTCATGGTCAACAAAAATTTTTAGATTTTCATTTATGATAATGATAGCGCTCCACATATATGTGACAGTTCAGCGTATGTTATACTCAGAACCAGCGCTAAATTTTTCGGGTAAAATTTAACACTTCGGCGGTTGCCCCTTTCTGTTTTGACTTCCCGAGTCATAATAAAACATACTTTTGACTTCCGCACCTCTACCGTTTATTTGTATTCTATTTCTTTTTTGCTTATGTTATCATAATTTTTATTTTAAAGCAAGATTAAAT
>JAHHUB010000004.1 GCA_020024175.1 Oscillospiraceae bacterium
AGCTCAGTTGGCTAGAGCATTCGGTTCATACCCGAAGTGTCGTTGGTTCAAATCCGACTGCCGCTACCACATATTATGGCCCGTTGGTCAAGCGGTTAAGACACCGCCCTTTCACGGCGGTATCGCGAGTTCGATTCTCGCACGGGTCACCACTTTCTTTTCAGAAAGTTTTAAAAATTTAATTTGGCCCGTTGGTCAAGCGGTTAAGACACCGCCCTTTCACGGCGGTATCGCGAGTTCGATTCTCGCACGGGTCACCAAGTTTTTTGAGAATGTCGATTTTTCGGCATTCTTTTTTTGTATGGGTTTTCAAACAAAATATCAAAACACAGTAAATAAGAAAATAAAATAACATCACCTTAAAACCCCTAGATAAATTAATAAAGGTTTAAATTTGCAGGAAATTATAATTTTAAATTAAATATATGCAATAAATATAAATTTTATTGACACTGATATATAGCAAAAGCTAAGTAATTTAATAAAAAGGTTAAAGGATTGTAAATTTTGCTTTTTATATTTGAATTTTTAAAATATATATGCTATTATATATCGGTAGAAAATAATTAAGAGGTGTAAATATGAAAAAGTTATTAGTAATATTACTTGCAGGTATTATGATGATGTCAGCTACATCCTGTACTGACAGAGATAAGAAACCATCTCCCTCATCTTCTGATACCACATCTTCACAAACAACTTCCGACAAAGATGATAAGGGCAGTGATAAGAGCAAATTGGAAGAACAGCTCACAAAGACAATGAATGAGCAATATGGTAAGAGTGTAAAAGTAAAGTTTAAAGAAAAGAAAGATATTGACGGCAAAAAATGCTATGTATATGAAGCTGAAAGCGGCACCGTATCTAATATAGTAGTAGCTATTGCAGAAGACGGCACAATGTTCCAGCAAGAAGCAGGCTCAGGAACTTTCCTACCCATTGAGCCGGTTCTCACTCCCGGAAAATATTTTATTGATCTTCTTAACAATGATTATGCAGTAAATCTTATAAAAGATGTCAATGCTGTAGGCGACCAAATCAGAGGCGGTACATTTAAGTCCTATCCTGCTGATTTTGCCGACAAGTCAAAATTCCCCAAAATTACAGATACAGAACAGCTTATTTACTGTTACAGCAATGACAGCTATCTTGATGAAAACTTAAAGCCAAAGAATATTGTAACAATAGTTGTAAATATAGATGATTCAAATGTAATGCTTTGTGAAGTTTCTATGGTAAATGTTGAAAACAGCAAGAGCAGAAAACTGGCACTTTCCAATTTTAAATTTGAAAGCAATTTTAACCTTGAAAAATATGCAAAAGACAACAATTTGGAAATCCATAAAGGCAAGATGGTAAAATAAAATCATGGTAACTTTGTAAAAATTGCAGTACTATAATTAAATATAATTCCTCGCATTTCTTCAGTTTATAATACAGAAAATATGCGGGGAATTTTTTAACACTAAAATCCAAATGTTATATTTTAAACCACAAAGCCCATACTATATAAAGATTTTAAAGCTTAAAATGTACAGCAGAGGTGGCAGCTATACTATTTGTGAATAATACACAAATAGTTACTTTAAAATTCTTTATATATATTGAAAAGCAAGAAAATGCAAAAAATTATACAAAATGAAAAAAAACACTTGCAATTATACAATGTATGGTGTATTATAAATGAGCAAAGACTGCACAAGATATGCGATGATGCGAGAGGTTGCCACTGTGTGTGGGGAATTTTCGCTGAGTATGTCCGATTTTAAACCGGGCGACTTTAAATACTGACTTAATTGTCACTTGAAATGTGTTTTCAAGTTTGTATGGCTGACAGGCTAATTCTGTTTATGCTTAAAGTCCCGGCTGAGTAATTTTGTCGTTTTACGAAAAATTGACTCGCCGGTTTTTTATATGCAGACCATGCAAACACACGGCTCAGTGTTTAAGAATATCAGTGCTTAAAGCGTCGCTGAGAAGCTATAATTTAAGGAGGCGATGAAAGTGGCAGTCAAAGAAAAAATCAGAATCAGATTAAAGGGTTTCGATCATAAATTGGTGGACACTTCCGCAGAAAAGATCGTGGAAACAGCAAAGAGAACAGGAGCTAAAGTATCAGGTCCTATTCCGCTCCCAACAGAGAAAGAAATCATCACAATTCTGAGATCCGTTCACGTAAACAAAGACAGCCGTGAACAGTTCGAAACAAGAACACACAAGAGACTCATCGATGTTTTGAGACCTTCCAACAAAACTGTTGAAGCTCTCACAAGCCTTGAGCTCCCTGCCGGTGTAGAGATCGAAATTAAACTGTAATACATTAAACAGCTTAATTCTTTACAGCGGGTCAAGTTGGAACAAAACAAAAGACCAACCAATAACCTTAGGAGGTAGGAAAAATGCAAAAATGCATCATTGGCAAAAAGATTGGCATGACCCAACTTTTTGACGAACAAGGAAAATTTATTCCTGTAACAGTAATTGAAGCAGGACCCTGCGTAGTTGTTCAAAAGAAAACAACCGAAAACGACGGATATGAAGCTGTGCAGATCGGTTTCGGCAACATGGCAGAAAAAAATGTAAACAAGCCTATGAAGGGACACTTCGCTAAGGCTGACGTTGCTTACAAGAGAACACTCAGAGAATTCAGACTCTCAGATTGCTCCGCAGTAAATGTAGGCGACATTCTTAAAGCTGATACATTCGCTGAAGGCGACATTGTTGATGTTAGCGGAATCAGCAAAGGTAAAGGTTATGCCGGCGTTATTAAGCGTCATAACCAAGCACGTTTGAAAGAAACACACGGTACATCCTTAACACACAGACATCCGGGTTCTATCGGTGCTTGTTCCGACCCATCAAGAGTTATGAAGGGCAAGGCTCTTCCTGGACACATGGGTGCAGAAAAAGTAACAGTTCAAAACTTGGAAATTGTTAAGATAGATGCAGAAAACAATCTTATAGCGCTGAAGGGTGCTATTCCAGGCCCTAAGGGTGGCGTGGTTTACATCAACGACAGCGTTAAAAAGGCGTAATGGAAGGAGGAATCACGATGCCAGAGGTTAACGTATTAGATATGACCGGTAAAGAGGTAGGCAAGATGAATCTTTCTGATGCCATCTTCGGTATTGAACCTAACAAAGTAGTTATGCACGCTGCAGTAGTAAATTACCTCGCAAATCAGCGTCAAGGCACACAATCCACTTTGACAAGAACAGAGGTAAGCGGCGGCGGCCGTAAGCCTTGGAGCCAAAAGAAAACAGGACACGCAAGACAGGGTTCCATCAGAGCTCCTCAATGGAGACACGGTGGTATCGCTCTCGGTCCTAAGCCAAGAGATTACAGCTACACACTTAACAGAAAAGTTAAGAAGCTTGCTATTAAATCCGCTTTCTCATCCAAGGTTTCTGAACAAAACTTTATCGTAGTTGATAAAATCGCTTTTGATTCATACAAAACTAAGGACATGGTTAAAATGCTTTCCGCACTGGGCGCAGGTAAGAAATCTCTTATCGTTATGCCAGCAGTTGACGAAAAGGTAATCAAGAACGCTGCTAACATTCCAGGCGTAAAGACAACTCTTTACAACACATTGAATGTTTATGATATCCTTAACTGTGATAAGATGATTATTGCTAAGGAAGCATGCGAAAAAATTCAGGAGGTGTATGCATAATGAAGGCACCCCAAGATATTATCATCAAGCCAATCATTACTGAAAAATCCATGGCAGGTGTTGCTATGAAGAAGTACACATTCAAAGTAGCAAAGGATGCTAACAAGATTGAAATTGCAAAAGCTTGTGAAGCTTTGTTCCCAGGAACAGAAGTTCTCAAGGTTAATACAATGAACTGCAAAGGCAGACTTAAGAGAATGGGCAGAAATGCAGGATATACATCCGACTGGAAAAAAGCTATCATTACTCTTAAGGAAGGCTCCAAGACAATAGAGTTCTTCGAGAGCATGATGTAGTCCTAAAAGGGCATAAAAATTATGGGATCTCATAATCCCGACACTATTATGAGGGAGTTGAATTTAAAATGGCTATAAAAAGCTACAAACCTACCACCCCATCTCTCCGTGAGATGACAGTGACAGATTATTCTACTCTATCAAAAGTTGCCCCTGAAAGAAGCCTCTTGGAAAATCTCAAGAAGAGCTCAGGTAGAAACAACACAGGTAGAATTACAGTTCGTCACAGAGGCGGCGGAAACAGAAGAAAATATCGTATTATTGACTTTAAGAGAAACAAACTTAACATGACTGCTGAAGTTATGACTCTTGAATATGACCCGAACAGAAGCGCTCATATCGCTTTGGTTCAATATGAAGATGGCGAGAAGCGTTACATTTTGGCTCCTTTGGGCCTTAAAGTAGGCGACAAAATTGTTGCCGGAGCAGAAGCTGACATTAAGCCCGGAAACGCTCTTCCACTTGCTAACATTCCTGTTGGTACATTTATCCACAATGTTGAACTTTATCCCGGCAAGGGAGCTCAGCTTGCAAGAGCTGCCGGCATTCAGGCACAGCTCATGGCTAAGGAAAACGGATACGCTCTTATCAGACTTCCATCTTCTGAATTAAGAAATGTTCCGATTAACTGCATGGCTACAATCGGTCAGGTTGGAAATATCGACCACGAAAACGTAGCTATCGGTAAAGCAGGACGTAAGCGCCACATGGGCTGGAGACCTACAGTACGCGGTTCCGTAATGAACCCATGCGATCACCCTCACGGTGGTGGTGAAGGTAAATCTCCAGTTGGTCGTCCAGGACCTGTTACTCCTTGGGGTAAACCGGCTCTCGGCTACAAGACCAGAAAGAAGACAAACCGCACAGACAAATATATTGTTAAACGCAGAGGCTCTAAGTAAGGCGAGCTGAAAGGAGGCAACTAAAACATGGGTAGAAGTGTTAAAAAAGGACCTTTCGTTCAGCCTGTTCTTCTTAAAAGAGTAAAGGAAATGAACGAAAACGGCGAAAAGAAAGTTCTCAAAACATGGAGCAGATCATCAACAATATTCCCTGATTTCGTTGGACATACATTCGCAGTACATGACGGACGCAAGCATGTTCCGGTTTATGTTACCGAAGATATGGTAGGACACAAATTGGGTGAATTCGCTCCAACAAGAACATTTAAAGGCCACGCCGGAGCAAATAAAACTAAGTAAGAGTGCCGAAAGGAGGATAAAAAATGGAAGCAAGAGCTTATTTAAGAAACGCACGCATCTCACCAAGAAAAGTGCAAATCGTGCTTGATCAAATAAGAAACAAGCCGGTAGAGATTGCAATGGCAACTCTAAAACATACTCCAAAGGCTGCATGCGAGCCATTGGAAAAGCTTCTAAAATCTGCCATAGCTAACGCTGAAAACAATCACAACATGGACAAAAACAACCTTTATGTTGCAGAATGTTTTGTTAGCCCCGGCACAATAATGAAAAGAATCAGACCAAGAGCACAAGGCAGAGCTTATAAAATTTTAAAGAGAAGCAGCCATGTAACATTGGTTTTAAGAGAAAAAGAATAAGCTGAAAGAGGAGGTAAAGCTAATGGGCCAGAAGGTAAATCCACACGGACTTCGTGTCGGTGTAATTAAAGATTGGGATTCTCGCTGGTTTGCTAGAGACGATGCTTTCGGCGACACCTTGGTAGAGGACTACAACATCCGTAAGTATCTCAAAAAGAAACTTTACGAAGCAGGTATTCCACGTATCGAAATCGAAAGAGATCCTAGCAGAATCAAGATCCACATCCATTGCGCTAAACCCGGAATCGTAATCGGTAAGGGCGGAGCTGCAATCGAAGAACTTAAGAAGGACGTAGACAAGATCGTTAACAAGAACAGAGAAAACAAACTCGATGTTATCGTTAATGTTGTTGAAGTTAAACAACCTGACAAGAATGCACAGTTGGTTGCAGAAAATATTGCAGCACAGCTTGAAAACAGAGTTTCTTTCCGCAGAGCTATGAAACAATCTATCGGCAGAACAATGAAACTCGGTGCAAAAGGTATTAAAGTAACAGTAAGCGGTCGTGTAGGCGGCGCAGAAATCGCAAGAACCGAACATTACCACGAAGGTACTATTCCGCTTCAGACAATCAGAGCTGATATTGACTATGGCTTTGCAGAAGCAGATACAACCTATGGTAAACTTGGTGTAAAGGTTCTTATTTATGTTGGCGAAGTGCTCCAAGGCACAAAGAAGCCACAAGCTCGTAAGGAAGGAGGCAACAAGTAATGCTTCTACCAAAAAGAGTTAAATACAGAAGAGTTCACAGAGGCAGACTTACTGGTAAGGCTATGAGAGGCAACACCGTTACTTACGGTCAATTCGGTTTGCAGGCTTTGGAGCCAGCTTGGATTACATCCAATCAAATAGAAGCTGCTCGTATTGCCATGACTCGTTACATTAAACGTGGCGGTCAAGTTTGGATTAAGATTTTCCCTGATAAGCCAATTACAGAAAAACCAGCTGAAACACGTATGGGTTCCGGTAAAGGTAGCCCTGAATACTGGGCAGCTGTAGTTAAGCCAGGAAGAGTTATGTTTGAAATCGGCGGCGTTTCCGAAGAACTTGCAAGAGAAGCTATGCGTCTTGCAGCTCACAAGTTGCCTATTAAATGTAAATTTGTTGTTAAGGAAGAGAAGGGGAGTGAAGAGTAATGAAGGCTAGCGAGATTAGAGAACTTTCTGTTGGTGAACTTAATGAAAAGCTGTCCGACCTCAAAGCTGAGCTTTTCAACTTACGCTTCCAGCACGCTATTAATCAGCTCGAAAACCCAATGCGTATGAAGGCTGTTAAGAAAGACATTGCGCGCATAAAGACAGTTATCACTGAAAAAGAAAACGTGCAGTAATATGGGAAGGGAGGACTAAGCTATGAGCGAAAGAAACCTCAGAAAAACAAGAACAGGTGTTGTTGTAAGCGACAAGATGGACAAAACTGTTGTTGTAGCTATTAAGGACAACGTTAAACACCCGCTCTACAAGAAGATCATCAAGCGCACAGTTAAAGTTAAAGCACATGATGAAAATAACGAATGCGGCATAGGCGATAAGGTTTCTATCATGGAAACACGCCCACTTTCCAAGGATAAGAGATGGAGAGTAGCCGGAATTATCGAAAAGGCTAAGTAATTACTTTTTAGGATTAAATATATACTCCTAATCTGCTAATTTAAGCGCCTGCATAAAGCGGTTGCAGGTAGTTGCCCCCTCATAAAAAGAGGGTACTGGTAAATTAGTTTAAAACCGAAAGGAGGAACGCGCTGTGATACAGATGCAAACCTATATGAAAGTTGCTGATAACACTGGAGCTAAGGAGCTCATGTGTATCAGAGTGCTGGGCGGTACAAGAAGAAGATACGCTAACATCGGAGATGTAGTTGTAGCTTCTGTTAAAAAAGCTGCTCCCGGCGGCGTTGTCAAGAAGGGCGACGTAGTAAAAGCAGTAATAGTTCGTTCTGCTAAGGGTATCAGAAGAGATGATGGAACATACATCAGATTTGACGAGAACGCAGCAGTTATTATCAGAGATGATAAGAATCCAAGGGGAACACGTATCTTTGGCCCGGTGGCAAGAGAACTTCGTGAAAAAGATTATACAAAGATTTTGAGCCTCGCCCCAGAGGTGCTTTAATGGAGGTGCATGACAGGTGAATAAACTACATGTTAAAACCGGCGATACAGTCGCTATTCTGTCAGGCAAGGACAAGGGCAAACAGGGCAAAGTGCTTGAAGTTAGCCCAAAGGAACAAAAAGTTATTGTTGAAGGCTGCAACATGGTAACTAAACACGTTAAACCAAGAAGACAAGGCGAAAACGGCGGTATTGTTAAAGCTGAAGGTGCTTTGTACGCTTCCAAAGTAAACTTGGTTTGCCCAAAGTGCGGTAAAACAACAAGAACAGCTTCCAAGATTGGTCCTGACGGTAAAAAAGAACGTCTTTGCAAAAAGTGCGGCGCAACATTCTAAGTAAGGAGGATAAAACATGGCTAGACTACAAGAACAATATAAAAACGAAGTAGCTCCTGCTCTTAATAAAAAGTTCGGCTACAAGAGTGTCATGCAGATCCCCAAGCTTGAGAAGATAGTAATCAACGTTGGCTGCGGTGAAGCAAGAGACAACCAAAAAGTTATGGAAAGCATTTTCGGCGATTTGGCAAAAATCACAGGTCAAAAAGCTTTCCCATGTAAAGCAAAAAAATCAGTTGCTAACTTTAAATTGCGTGAAGGTATGGTTATAGGTGCTAAAGTTACACTGAGAGGAGAACGTATGTACGAATTCTTGGACAGACTCTTTAATGTAGCCCTCCCAAGAGTACGTGACTTCAGAGGAATTAACCCTAACGGTTTCGATGGCAGAGGCAACTATGCTTTCGGTATTAAGGAACAGCTTATTTTCCCTGAAATCGAATACGACAAAATTGACAAAATTCGTGGTATGGACATTTGTTTTGTTACCACTGCAAATACAGACGAAGAAGCTCGCGAGCTGTTGGCTATGATGGGCGCTCCGTTCGCTAAGTAAGGAGGAGAGAATTAATGGCTAAGAAGTCTATGATTAATAAACAACAGGCTGCACCTAAGTTCTCTACCAGAGCTTACAACAGATGCAAAATCTGCGGCAGACCACACGCATATCTTCGCAAATACGGAATTTGCCGTATCTGCTTCAGAGAGCTTGCTTATAAGGGTCAAATCCCAGGCGTAAAGAAAGCAAGCTGGTAATTTACGAGCAAAGGAGGTTGACGTCATGCATATTACTGATGCAATCGCTGACATGCTGACACGTATTAGAAACGCAAATTCAGCGAAACATGATACAGTAGATATTCCTTCATCAAATATGAAGAAATCCATAGCTCAAATCCTGTTGGACGAAGGCTACATCAAGGCTTTTGAAATTGTTGATGATGGTAAACAAGGAATAATTCATATAACGCTAAAATATGGCCCAGGTAAATCCCAAGTTATCCAAGGTTTGCGCAGAGTTTCCAAACCAGGTCTTAGAATTTACTCCGGAAGTGAACAACTGCCAAAGGTTATGAGAGGCCTCGGAGTTGCTATAATTTCCACATCTAAGGGTGTAATGACCGACAAACAAGCTCGTAAAGAGAATGTCGGCGGCGAAGTATTAGCATTTATTTGGTAAGGAGGTGCAATAAATATGTCTCGTATAGGAAGAAAACCTATTACAATTCCTGCCGGAGTTGAAGTTAAAATAGACGGGAACCATGTATCCGTTAAGGGACCTAAGGGTTCACTTGAAAATACATTCAATTCTGATATGTCTATCGCTCTTGAAGGAAATGAAATCATCGTAACTCGTCCTTCTGACGAAAAAGAACATAGAAGTCTGCACGGCCTTACAAGAACACTTATCAACAACATGGTTGTTGGCGTTTCCGAAGGTTTCAAAAAGGAACTGGAAGTAAACGGTACTGGTTACCGTGTAGCAAAGCAGGGTAAAGACCTGGTTATGACACTGGGCTTTTCACACCAGGTTATTATGCCTGAAATCGATGGTATTACAATCGATGTTCCTGCTCCAAACAAAATTATTATCAGTGGTCCCGATAAGCAGAAGGTAGGACAATTTGCTGCTGAAGTAAGAGAAAAACGTCCACCAGAACCTTACAAGGGCAAGGGTATTAAGTATATTGACGAATTTATCATCCGCAAGGAAGGTAAAGCAGGTAAAGGCAAGAAATAATTAAAGGAGTGAAATTGACATGGTTTCAAAGCTTGACAGCAATAAAGCAAGGCTTAAAAGACATGCAAGAGTTCGTCGTAAGATAAGCGGAACAACTGCACGTCCTCGTCTATCAGTATTCCGCTCCGCTAAACACATCTATGCACAAATTATAGATGACGAAACAGGCAAGACACTTGTCAGTGCATCTACAATGGATAAAGATTTTGACGGCAACGGCGGCAACAAGGAAGCAGCACGCAAAATAGGCACAACAGTAGCTGAAAGAGCAGTAGCTAAGGGAATTTCCGAAGTTGTATTTGACCGTAGCGGTTACATTTATCACGGACGTGTACAAGAGTTAGCTGAGGGTGCTCGTGAGGGCGGACTCAAATTCTAATGAAGGAGGGATACTTTTGGCACTTATAGACCCATCAACACTTGATTTGACAGAAAAAGTTGTAACAATCAACCGTGTTGCTAAAACAGTAAAAGGTGGACGTATATTCAAGTTCGCAGCTTTGGTAGTTGTCGGTGATGGCAACGGTACAGTAGGATTCGGACTTGGTAAGTCATCCGAAGTTCCCGACGCTATTCGTAAGGGAATAGAAGACGCAAAGAAAAACCTCATCAAGGTTTCTCTCAGAGGCACAACAATACCACATGAAATCATTGGTAAATTCGGTGCAGCTAGAGTATTGATGAAGCCGGCTCCAGAAGGTACCGGAGTTATCGCAGGCGGCCCTGTTCGTGCAGTTCTCGAAACAGCAGGTATCAAGGATATCAGAACAAAATGCTTGCGTTCCAATAATCCTTGCAATGTAGTTAGATCTACAATTCAAGGTTTGGCTTCTTTGAGAGATGCTAAAGAAGTAGCAGACATCAGAGGAAAGACACCAAGAGAAATTTTAGGTTAGGAGGAAAAGCACAATGGTTAAGATTAAGCTCGTAAAAAGCCTGGTCGGCAGAAAACAAGACCAAATTGCCACTGCTCATTCTCTAGGCCTTCGTAAAATCGGTGCTGTATCAATTCAGCCTGACAATGCTGCAACAAAGGGTAAGATCTTCAAGATTTGCCACTTGGTTGAAGTAACTGAAGCATAATAAAGCAAGGAGGTGCAGGAAATGAGATTGCACGAACTTTCTCCAGCATCAGGATCTGCAAAAAAAGCTTTCAGAGTAGGAAGAGGCGCAGGTTCAGGTAATGGTAAGACAGCAGGCAAGGGTCATAAGGGTCAAAACGCACGTTCCGGCGGCGGAGTAAGACCTGGTTTTGAAGGTGGCCAGATGCCTTTGCAAAGAAGAATTCCAAAGAGAGGCTTCCACAATATTTTTGCTAAACATTACGCAGAAATCAATGTATCCGACCTCAATAAATTTGAAGACGGAGCTGTTGTAGATGCAGAAGCACTCGTAAAAGCAGGTATATTAAAGAAAACCTTAGACGGCGTTAAAGTTCTCGGAAACGGCGAACTTAACAAAAAACTTACAGTTAATGCTGTAAAATTCACAGCGTCTGCTAAGCAGAAAATAGAGGAGGCTGGTGGAAAGGCTGAGGTGAAGTAGAGTGATCGAAACTTTCAAAAATGCGTGGAAGATTGACGATTTAAGAAAAAAGATGCTCTACACACTGATGATTATTCTGATTTTCAGAATAGGATCAGCTATCCCCGCTCCATTCCTGGATCCCACTAAATTGGGTGCAATGATTGCAGAACAAAGCGCAAACGGTGGACTTTTTGGTTTCATTGATGTTCTTTCCGGTGGTGCGTTCTCCAGATCAACTTTATTTGCACTTAACATTTCCCCATATATTACCGCATCAATCGTTATTCAGCTTATGGCAGTTGTAATTCCTTATCTTGAAAATCTTGCTAAGGAAGGTGCAGAAGGCAGAAGACAGCTGAATAAAATAACAAGATACACTGCTGTAGGTTTAGCTCTGCTGGAAGGTTATGGCTATATGAAACTCCTCAAACATGCAGGAGCTCTTAAATACTCAGCAGGTGCAGAAGGAATTTTTGCACAATTTGTAATTGTTTCCTGTTTTGTTGGCGGTGCAATGTTTGTAATTTGGTTGGGTGAAAGAATTGATGAAAAAGGTATAGGCAATGGTATCTCAATGTTATTGTTTGCCGGTATCGTTTCAAGATTACCATCTGTAGTCGCTACGATGTACAATTACCTTAAACTTGCTACTAAGGGTGGTCAATACAGTATCTACTTTATTACTGTTCCTGTTATTGTAGTTTTGTTTGTAGTTGTTGTAGGTTTCATCATTGTTATGACAGAAGCTGAACGCCGTATTCCGATTATGTACGCAAAAAGAGTTGTAGGAAGAAAAATGTATGGCGGTCAATCCACTTACATTCCGATTAAGGTAAATATGTCAGGCGTTATGCCGGTTATCTTTGCAAGCTCCTTGCTGGCTATTCCGGGTATGATTGCAGGATTTGTTGCTCCAAAGCCCGGTGGTTTCTGGGACGGTTTCCTCAGACTTTTCAGATACAACTCATTTACCTATGCAGTGGTTTATCTGCTGCTTATATTAGCATTTAACTATTTCTATATTTCAATTCAGTACAATCCGATTGAAATAGCAAATGGACTCAAGTCTAACAATGGTACAATTCCAGGTATCAGACCCGGAAGACCTACCTCTGATTTTATCGCAAAAATTGTAAGTAAAATTACATTTATCGGCGGTATTTTCCTTGGCGTAATCGCTATCCTTCCTATAGCAATTTCCTCCATTACTAAGATTAATGTAGCATTGGGCGGAACAACTGTTATAATTTTGGTTGGTGTAGCTTTGGATACTGTACGTCAACTGGAGTCCAAAATGATGATGCGCCACTATAAGGGATTCCTTGAGTAATTGAAAGAAGGTTTGATTTCAAATGAAGATAATTCTTTTAGGTGCTCCCGGTGCCGGCAAAGGCACACAGGCGGAAGTAATTAGTACGCATTATGACATTCCGCAAATCAGCACAGGCAACATTCTCAAAGAGGCTGTAAGAAATGAAACCGAATTGGGACTTAAGGCTAAATCCTTTATGGATGCCGGAGCTCTGGTTCCTGATGAAGTGGTAATTGGAATAATTAAAGAGCGTCTGCAAAAAGATGACTGTGCTAAGGGATTTATTCTTGATGGATTCCCACGCACAGTACCACAGGCAGAAGCTTTGGATAAGATGGGTGTTACTATGGATAAGGTTATTGATATTGAAGTATCTGACAGCCTTATCGAAGGCAGAATGACAGGAAGAAGAGTATGCGAAAAATGCTCCGCTTCCTATCATATAGAAAACAATCCATCTAAAAAGGGTGAGTTGTGCGACAAATGTGGCGGAAAGCTCATTGTTCGCAAGGATGACAAACCTGAAACAGTTAAGGAAAGACTTAAAGTCTATCATGAATTAACTGAACCCCTTAAAGCATATTATGAATCCAAAGGCATATTGGCAGAGATACCCGGAGAGGGAACTGTGGAAGAAACTTCACAGTTGGTGTTTAAAGCTTTGGAGGCGTAAAAATGATTGTGCTAAAAAACAAGAGCGAGATTGAACTGATGAAAGAGGCAGGCAGGATTTCAGCTCAGGCACTTATCGTCGGAGGCGAAGCCGTAAAGCCTGGTGTATCCACCAAGTATTTGGATAAGCTGATGTACGATTATATAAAATCTCAGGGTGCAATTCCCTCATTCCTCAATTACGGAGGATTTCCGGCAACAGCCTGCATTTCTATTAATAATGAAGTTATTCACGGTATACCCGGCAGCAGAATTATTGAAGAAGGAGATATTGTCAGCATAGATGTGGGAGCTTGTTATAAAGGCTACCATGGAGATAATGCGGCAACATTCCCTGCAGGCATAGTTTCCGCCGAAGCCCAAAGACTTATGGATGTTACCAGAGAAAGTCTTTATATAGGCATAAGTCAGGCACAATCCGGTGCAAGACTGGGAGATATAGGCTCTGCTATACAGAACTATGTTGAGGAAAACGGTTTTGCTATTGTAAAGGATTTTGTAGGACATGGTGTGGGAAGCGACCTGCACGAAGAACCGGAAGTTCCAAACTATGGAAAAGCCGGAAGAGGTCCAAGACTTGTACCCGGTATGACGATTGCCATTGAACCTATGGTTAATGCAGTCGGAGAAGGTGTAAAAGTTTTAAAGGACGGATGGACAGTACTTACACAGAGCGGAAGTTTAGCTGCTCACTTTGAGCATTCGATTTTGATTACGGACAATGGGCCGATAATCTTAACCAAAGCTTAAAGGGGGAAAATGATGATTTCCGTCGGAACAGTAGTAATGTCCAAGTCCGGACATGATGCAAATCGCTTTTTTGCAGTGGTTAAAGTTGAAAATGATTTTGCTTTCATTTGTGATGGCAAGTTAAGGACTTTGGATAAGCCAAAAAAGAAAAATCTTAAACATCTGCAAAAAACTAATACGGTTTTAAGTTCGGAAGGAATTGGAACCGACAAACAGATAAGAAATGCTTTGCACCGTTTTAATTACGGTGAGGAAAAATAAAGCTTTAGTTACCAAAGGAGGTAGTCTGCTTGTCTAAGGAAGACGTAATAGAATTAGAGGGCACTGTACTTGAGGCATTGCCGAATGCGCAGTTTAAAGTTGAGCTGCCTAACGGTCATCAAATCCTGGCTCATATTTCAGGTAAACTGAGAATGAATTTTATCAAAATCTTGCCGGGTGATAAAGTAACCATAGAAATGTCCCCTTATGATTTATCTAAGGGTCGCATTACATGGAGATCAAAATAGAGTTTTTAATCCTTAAAAAAGGGTATAAACAAGGAGGTATATGAAATGAAAGTAAGACCTTCCGTTAAGCCCATGTGCGAAAAATGCAAAGTTATTAAGCGCAAAGGCCGTATAATGGTAATATGCGCAAACCCTAAGCACAAACAGCGTCAGGGCTAACAGTGCAAACCTATATAATGGAGGTGCAACAATAAATGGCACGTATTGCTGGTGTTGACTTGCCTAGAGATAAGCGAGTTGAAATTGGTCTGACCTACATTCTTGGTATAGGTCAGAAAACAGCTAAGGAAATCCTTGCTGCAACAGAAATTAACCCAGATACAAGAGTTAATGATCTTACAGAAGATGATGTTTCCAAGCTGCGTGAATATATCGACAAGAATGTTCAGGTTGAAGGTGATTTGAGAAGAGCCACAGCTATGAACATCAAGAGACTTGTCGAAGTAGGATGCTTCCGTGGCGTGCGTCATAGAAAAGGTCTGCCCGTAAGAGGACAGCGTACTAAGACAAATGCACGTACAAGAAAGGGTCCAAAGAAAACAATAGCTAATAAGAAGAAGTAATTAGGGAGGGATAAAGAGATGGCAAAAGCTACTCCAAAGAAGGCCACTCGTACACGTCGTCGTGAACGTAAAAATATTGAACGCGGCGCTGTTCATATCCAATCAACCTTTAACAACACAATAGTAACAATTTCCGATACTCAAGGAAATGCTATTTCTTGGGCAAGTGCCGGAGAATTGGGCTTTAGAGGTTCTAAGAAATCTACACCTTTTGCTGCTCAAGAAGCTGCTGAAACAGCTGCAAAGGCTGCAATGGAACATGGACTTAAAACCGTTGAAGTTTATGTTAAAGGTCCTGGAGCAGGTCGTGAGGCTGCTATCCGTGCGTTGGAGGCAACCGGTCTAACAGTTACACTGATTAAAGACGTTACTCCTATTCCGCACAACGGATGCCGTCCTCCAAAGAGAAGACGCGTTTAAGTTTTAAAATCAGGAGGTGCAACAAAATGGCTAGATATACAGGCCCATCCTGCAGACAATGCCGCCGTGAAGGAAAGAAACTTTTCCTCAAGGGCGAAAGATGTTACTCCGATAAGTGTGCTTTGGACAGACGTGCTCAGGCAGGTCGTCCTACAGTACCCGGACAACATGGAGCTTCTCGTAAGAAGGTTTCCGAATATGGTTTGCAGTTAAGAGCTAAGCAATCCGCTAAACGTTATTACGGAGTTGCAGAAAATCAATTTTATAAATACTTTGAAGTTGCTGAACGTAAAGAAGGCATCACAGGTGAAAACCTTTTGAGAATTGTCGAAAGTCGTTTGGACAACATCGTTTACAGATTAGGTTTCGCTTCTTCCAGAAAAGAAGCAAGACAACTTGTTCGTCACAACCACTTTACAGTTAACGGCAAGAAGGTAAATATTCCTTCCTACCTCTGCAAAGAAAACGACGTTATTGCTGTTGCTGAAAAATCCAGACAATCTGAAAAGATTAAGTCTGTAGTTGAAGCTTGCGGAGCAAGACCTGTTCCGATGTGGCTGGAATGCGACAAGTCTAATATGACAGGTAAGATTAATCGTATGCCTAACAGAGAAGATATCGACATTGATGTTGAAGAACATCTCATCGTCGAACTCTACTCCAAGTAGTGATTAATCTGCTAAGTAGGAATGCGAACATTATGACAGACTATATATCTGTCTTTATAGGAGGGGTTTTATGGTAAAAATTATTGAGCCGAAGATTGAAACGGCAGAGCTTAAACCGGACGGTACTTACGGAAAGTTTATTGCCGAGCCATTAGACAGAGGCTTTGGTACAACATTGGGCAACAGCCTAAGGCGTGTGCTGCTCTCCTCGCTTCCTGGTGTAGCTGTCAAATCAATCAGAATTGACGGCGTAGTGCACGAATTCTCCACAATTCCCGGAGTAAAAGAAGATGTAACAGAAATCATCCTTAATATGAAGGGACTTACCATTAAATTGGAAGGGGAAGAACCTGTAACACTTTATCTTAAAGCTGAAGGCGAAGGTGAAGTTACTGCAGGCTCAATAGAACCTAATGAATCCGTGCAGATATTAGACCCAAGTATGCACATTGCTACTTTAGGTGTAGGCGCAAAACTGAATATGGAAATAGTTGTTGACAAGGGTCAGGGCTATGTTTCCGCTGAAAAGAACAGAGAAAACTTTGATGAAAAGGTTTCTGTTGATACTCTTGCAGTGGACAGCATTTATACTCCTGTACTTAAAGTTAACTACTATGTTGAAAATACCAGAGTAGAACAGATAACAGACTACGATAAATTAACTATCGAAGTTTGGACAGACGGAACTATTTCCGCTAAGGAAGCGGTCAGCTTGTCTGCCAAGATCCTCAATAGACAGCTCAATCACTTTGTAGAACTTTCTGACGAAGTGAATGCTACCGAAATCCTCGAACATAAGGAGGATGACGGCAAGGAAAAGGCACTTGAGATGACCATTGAAGAGCTTGACTTAGGTGTTCGTGCGTTTAACTGCCTCAAACGTGCAGGTGTGAATACAGTAAATGACCTCATCAGCAAATCTCCGGAAGAAATGATGAAGGTTAGAAACCTCGGAAAGAAATCTCTTGAAGAGGTAATTTCAAAGTTAGAATCCTTGGGTTTTAACCTTAATGGGGAAGAAGAATAATAAACATTATTTCCTTAAATGCAAGGTAAAGGAGTGAATACAATGCCAGGTACCAGAAAACTCGGTAGAACTACAAGCCACAGAACTGCTATGCTTAGAGCTATGGTTACATTCTTGTTGGAAAACGGTAAAATCGAAACTACAGTTACAAGAGCTAAAGAAGTTCGTGCTATGACTGAGAAAATGATTACTAAGGCTAAGCAAGATGACCTCCACTCCAAGCGTCAAGTATATTCCTATATTACAAAGGAAGAGGTTGCTAAAAAACTTTTTGACGAAATTTCTCCTAAATACAAAGAGAGAAACGGTGGTTACACCAGAATCGTTAAAATTGGACCTCGCCGTGGCGACGCAGCTGAGATGGCTATAATCGAGCTTGTTTAATTAAAGCTTTAATAATAAAGGACACCTTTTTAGGTGTCCTTTTTTGTATATATCAAAAATCCCCCATGATTTAATATTCATAGGGGATTTTATTATGGAATTATTACAAAAATTATTTAAACAGACTTTTGCTGAGATTAACAATATTTTTTTTTCGGTTTTGGGTTAATTCTTCATCAATCATATAGCCATTTTCCAAAATGCGTATACAGTCATTTTCTTTAATATTTTTGGGCAGATTTAACAATGGAATCATTATAATATTTTTAGCTGAATCTTCGCAGTATGCGTGTCCGTTCTCAATTTTTTCTACTACTAAAAATTGTTTGTCCATACAACATTATCCTTTCGTTTTTTCACTTTCAAATGTATAGGTTTTTCCATCACATTTAATTATAACAGAACCTTCTAAATCTGTACGATGTATTTCATCGGTAATTTTTGAAAGTTTGGTTATAGTTTCTTTGTGAGGATGTCCATAGTCATTGCCCTGTCCACAGGAAATCATAGCTGCTTTTGGGGAAACAGCCTTTAAAAATTTAGCTGTTGAAGAAGAATGGGAGCCATGATGAGGGGTATCATAAATATCCACATCTAAAATCTCAATATTTTTCAGATTGGTTAAAAGACTTTCTTCTGCTTCTTTTTCAATATCTCCTGTAAATATAAAGGAACACTCACCAAAATCCAGTCGGCTTACCACTGACATATTGTTAAGCCCTTTTAAATTTGTAAGTGGAGCTAAAATTGTGAGTTTGGCTCCTCCGCCTAAATCATATTCATCATAGGGTTTTGCAGGTGTAATTTTAAGATTTTTACGCTGAATGGATTTTAACACATCTTCATAGGTGCGGGTGGTGGGAATCATGTTGTCGGGAAGTTTTGGCATTATTACAGTGTTTATATTCATATTGTCTATTACTACATCCATACCGCCTATATGGTCGGAATGAGGGTGTGTGCCTATGATTATATCCAAACTTTTTATACCCAGTTTTTTTAAATAATTTACCACTACATCGCCTTTGTTGTTTTCTCCTGCATCAATAAGGACATTTTTCTGAGAAGTTCTGATTAAAATACTGTCTCCCTGTCCCACATCAATATAGTGTACTTCCAAATTACTGCCAACAGGTGGTTTTGTGGAATGGCTGTTTTCTACACTGTCAAAAGCTGTATTTATTACTGTAATAACATTGTCTGAAAATCTTTTTAAAGCTGGTGATAAATTAAAATATCCTGCCAAAAACACTGTCAGCAATATTGAAAGAGAGATAGAAAGAGTCAGCAATGGCACTAAACCAATGGAATATTGTTTTTTCTTTTTTTTAGCCATAAAATTTCACCGCCTATCTTTTTTTGCCGCCTTTATTTGGCATATTCTTTTTAGAATAACGGGAGAATTTCTTAGGTTGTTCTTTTTTCTTTTGCTGAATATAATTTTTGTCCCGAAGATACTTTTCATCTGGAGGAACTAAACAATCAGGGCCTGTGCCGATTAAATCTGTTCTGCCCATTTTAATGAGTATTCCGATAATTTCTCTGCGATTTTCGGGTTTATAGTATTGGAGCAAAATTCTTTGGTTGTGTTTTTCCTGGGGCGTTTTGGGAATATATACAGGTTCCATAGTAAGAGGATCTAAACCTGTGTAAAACATACAGGTAGATATAGTACCGGGAGTTGGATAAAAATCCTGAACTTGTTCGGGACGCATATGATGGCGTTTTAAATATACAGCCAATTCCAAAGCATCTTTCATGGTACTGCCGGGATGTGATGACATAAGGTATGGAACAAGGTATTGTTCTTTTCCCACTTCATTGGTTATTTTATAGAATTTTTCTCTGAACTTGTCAAAAACACTGACAGGGGGTTTACCCATATAATGTAAAACATTGTTGCTGCAATGTTCAGGGGCTACTTTAAGCTGACCGCTTATATGGTAATCAATAAGTTCTCTCATAAAACTGTCATCTTTATCAAGCATCATATAGTCAAAACGCAGACCTGAACGAACAAAAACTTTTTTTACACCTTTAATTTCTCTTAGTTCACGGAGAAGCTTTAAATAATCGCTGTGGTCAACTTTCAAAGCAGGGCATGGGTTAAATCCCAAGCATTTTTTGTTGGGGCACATACCGTATTTAAGCTGCTTATCACAGGAAGGTCCTCGGAAGTTTGCAGTAGGACCGCCCACATCGTGAATATAGCCTTTAAATCTTGGGTTTTCCGTATAACCTTTAGCTTCCTTAATAATAGAGTTATGGCTTCGAGAAGTTACAACTCTTCCCTGATGCAAAGCTATTGCACAGAAGTTACAGTTTCCGTAACAGCCACGGTTGTGCATAATGGAAAATTCTACTTCTTCAATAGCTTTAATGCCTCCCGATTTTTCATACATGGGGTGATACATACGGGTAAAAGGTAAGTCAAAAACCCTGTCCAGTTCTTCTTCAGCTAAAGGAATAGCAGGTCTTGTTTGAACAAGATATAGGGTATCTGTTTGTTTCTGGACTATATTTTTGCCGTAAATATGATCCTGTTGTTCCATTTGCATTTTGCAGGCTCTGGCATAAGCTTCTTTGTCAGCAGAAACCTTTGAAAAAGATGCACAAGTTACAGAATCTTCCGGCAAATCAAATTGTTCGCATAAATAAGCTATACCGCGAATTTTTCTCATTTCATAAATTGACTTTCCTTCCCGAAGAGCAGATGCAATTTCAAAAGTTTGATGTTCACCCATACCATATATAAGTAAATCAGCTTTGCTGTCTACCAAAATTGATGGAAGAACTTTGTCGTCCCAATAATCATAATGGGCAAAACGGCGAAGGGAAGACTCCAATCCACCGGTTATAATAAAGGAATCAGGGTAAATTTCTCTGATTTTATTGCAATAAACAGTAGCAGCTCTATCCGGGCGAGCACCTGCCACATTTCCTGGAGAGTAACTGTCATCACTGCGTTTTCTTTTGGCAGCAGTGTAGTTATTGACCATGGAATCAATATTTCCCGCTGTAACCCAAAATCCCAGTTTAGGTTTGCCCAAACGCATAAAATCCTTATTTGAATGATAGTTAGGCTGACAAATCATGCCAACTCTAAAACCCATTTTTTCTAAAATACGGCCAACTATGGCAATTCCGAAACTGGGGTGATCCACATAAGCATCACCTGTAACACAGATGAAGTCAAGTTCATCCCAGCCTCTTTGTTTCATATCGTCAATGCTAACCGGTAAATATTCAGTGTACACAAAAAACCTCCGTAGTATTATAAAAGTTTAATATTCTATTTTTTAATAATAACATAAAAACCAGAATTAAACAAGAAAAACCAAATATTATAAAATGTATTTTATTGTTAAATATATTTAATTATAATAGTCATATCAAAACATTGGAATATATAAAACAATTAATATGAATTTATGATACAAAATGTAATTATATATAATTATAATACTGTAAGTTATTAAACACAAGCCAAAACCAGCTCTGTTATACTTAAACAGAGCTGGTTTTATAAGTATTT